>JBHADP010000125.1:0-4501 GCA_041855125.1 Neisseria sp.
AAGAAGGTTAATCGCCCATGCTGGCGAGCAATTCGGCTTGGTGTTCGGCAATCAGGGCAGAAGTGATTTCTTCCATATCGCCGTCCATAATAAAATCTAATTTGTGTAGGGTTAAATTGATGCGATGGTCGGTAACGCGCCCTTGTGGATAATTGTAAGTGCGAATGCGCTCGCTGCGGTCGCCACTGCCAATTAAGGATTTGCGCTCGGCAGCTTCTTTGGCTTGTGCTTCGCGCTTTTGAATGTCGTTTAAACGCGCTGCCAATACTTTCATGGCTTGCGCTTTGTTGGCGTGTTGTGAACGTCCATCTTGACATTCCACCACTAAGCCTGTAGGCAAGTGGGTGATGCGAACGGCAGAATCGGTTTTATTAATGTGCTGACCGCCTGCACCTGAAGCGCGGAAAGTGTCGATGCGTAAATCATTGGCGTTGAGTTGGATTTCTTCCAATTCATCGGCTTCAGGCATCACAGCAACGGTGCAAGCAGAGGTGTGAATCCGCCCTTGGCTTTCGGTGGCAGGTACACGCTGTACACGGTGTCCACCCGATTCAAATTTCAGTTTGCTGTATGCGCCCAAGCCAATAATCCGCGCAATCACTTCTTTATAACCGCCCAAATCGCTTTCATTTGCCGACACAATTTCCACTTGCCAGCCATTTCGTTCGGCATAACGGCTATACATACGTAATAAATCGCCTGCAAATAAAGCCGCTTCATCGCCACCTGTGCCTGCGCGCACTTCAATAAAAATGTTTTTATCGTCATCGGCATCTTTGGGCAACAGCAATTTTTGTAGCTCTTGTTCTAATAATTCGATTTTGGCTTTGGCGGTTTCAATTTCTTCGGCAGCAAAGTCTTTCATATCGGGGTCGGACAACATTTCTTCGGCTTCTAAAATATCATTTTGCGCCAAACGATATTGATTAAAGGTTTCCACCACAGGCGTGATTTCAGCGTGTTCGCGCGTGAGCTTGCGGTAGTTGTCCATATCATCGGTGATGTCTGGCGAGCCGAGCAAATGGGTAACTTCTTCTAGGCGGTCGCTTAATTGTTGAAGTTTTTCTAAAATAGATGGTTTCATGTTGATTTAAATGCGGTTGAAAAAGCCGCCTAAGCAACAGGTTCAGACGGCAAAGTTATGATATATCTTTGATTCAATAGTTTAACACAAAATGCCGCGAAA
This sequence comes from Neisseria sp., assembly GCA_041855125.1. Lineage (GTDB taxonomy): Bacteria > Pseudomonadota > Gammaproteobacteria > Burkholderiales > Neisseriaceae > Neisseria. The sequence goes on from JBHADP010000125.1 coordinate 1,187, forward strand.
TGATGCTTACCGCCCGATGAGGAAACCTTATGTTATACAATCCCTATCCCTTATTAGAACGCGCCTTACTCGCCACTTGCCCCGATGAAAAATGCGCTTTGGTGCAACAATTAGCAATGGAATTAGCATCGGCTTCGGAGATGGAACGGCTTGCCCATGCGCCTTTAGATTTTCGTCATGCAGGGCGACCTGCCTATCCTCAGTTGGTGCCGCCCTCAGCCGTTGCCCAACGCAAAATGCACACCACAGAGGGCTATGCCGCCATGTTGCACGCCATCTGCCACATTGAATTTAACGCCATTAATTTGGCATTGGATGCCGCCTATCGCTTTCGCCTGCTGCCTGATTACTTTATCCGCGATTGGGTGCGCGTGGCATACGAAGAAGCACAACACTTTGCCCTGATGCGCGACCGTTTACGTGCGTATGCTTACGATTATGGCAGCTTTGAAGCCCATAACCATCTATGGGATATGGCTTATAAAACCGCTTTCGACCCTTTATTACGCATGGCACTTGTGCCGCGTGTATTGGAAGCGCGCGGTTTAGATGTTACCCCCAATATTCGCGCTAAAGTGGCACAACGGGGCGATGATGCCACTTGCGAAGTATTAGATGTGATTTATCGCGATGAAGTGGGGCATGTGCAAATTGGTAATAAATGGTATCAATATTTATGCCAACAGCGCGGCTTAGAGCCTATGGCATTATTTCGCCGTTTATTGAGCCGTTATGATATGTTTATCTTTCGCGGCTATGTCAATATTGAAGCGCGAGAACGAGCAGGCTTTAGCCGATTTGAGTTGGATATGTTGCACGATTTTGAGCAAAGCATCAAAATGCACAACAAAACAGGCTCATGGCAACACGCCTTACAAAATTAATTATTATCAAGAAAGCATGGTATGACCATTCAAGCAGTATTATTCGATTTAGACGGCACGCTTGCCGACACCGCCCTTGATTTGGGAGGCGCACTCAATAATTTATTACGCAAACACGGTTTGCCCGAAAAAAGCATGGCAGAAATTCGCCCTGTTGCCAGTCATGGCGCAAGCGGTTTAATCTTATTGGGCGCAAACATCAGCAAAGACCATCCCCAACATCAGCAATGGCGACAAGACTATCTTGCCGAATATGAACAATGCTTCGACCAAGACACCGTATTGTTTCCCGATATTGATAACTTAATCCGCGCTCTCGCAGAACGCGGTATTCAATGGGGCATCATTACCAATAAACCCCAAACCTTTACCAATCGTTTAGTTCCCAAATTAGGCTGGAGCGTTCCGCCTGCGGTTATCGTTAGCGGTGATACTTGTGCTGCGCCCAAGCCCAGCACCTTGCCGATGCACCATGCTTGCGAAACCATAGGCATTGCCCCCCAACATTGCTTATATGTAGGCGATGCAGAACGCGATATGCAAGCAGGCAATGATGCAGGCATGCAAACCGTGTTGGCAAAATGGGGCTATATTGCCGCCGATGACGATATTGCCAGTTGGCAAGCCGATTTTATGGTGGAACACCCCTTAGACATTTTAAATTTATTGAATTAATCAAACTCCAGTCGGATACCTGCTATCCGACTGACTTTTGAGTAAGAGAAAATGATGTCAACATGGGTAGAAATTCATACCCCTGAAGTAGGCGGTTATGATGATGCCGAAGTGCTTGCCATCCATGTGCAAGAGGGCAGCTTGGTTCATGCAGGGCAGACGCTCATCACCTTAGAAGGCACGAAAACCATGATAGACGTGCCTGCTAGCGTGTCAGGCGTGGTGCAAACCATTCATGTGAAAGTGGGCGATAGCGTTGCAGATGGCAGCGTGTTAATGGTATTAAACACATCAAACCCCCTATCCACACCCCCACACCATCTATTAAACCAGCTCAAAAAAAATTTGCGCGTGAGCTTATGGGTATCATTTCCCTGCGCCATCATGATGCTTATCTTGGCATGGCATCCTTTAACCACTTTGCAAACTGAATATCACATCACAAGCTTTCATCCACCAGCATTCACAAACCTGCGGATTGCAGACAATTTCAGCGATAAAAAAGTATTATTTGATGGACAAGCAGGCGAAACCAGCGCGGCATGTTTGGGCGTTCATCGATTATGTGAAAACCAACAGCAAAAAAAGCTCACCCTAGACAGCCTGACCCTATTGCAAACCGCCCATGCAGGCAACGCCATTGTTCAGCTTACATTTTATGATGAACATCATCACCGCCAAGTGGTGCAGAACACCTTTCAACAACCACAAGAATTAGCCAATCAATTAAACCGCTCGCAAAAAACAATCCCCATGCTGGTGATTGTGATTTTTGTCGTCGTATGGTTGAGTTATTTAATGGTGTGTTGGCGTTTGAAGCAAAAAAAATGAGAGGCTTGAATCCAACTGCAACATGATTCAAGCCTATTGAACAGATGAATATATTACAACGCCAGTTTGCTGATACCACCTAAATAAGGCTGTAATGCCACAGGAATGTTAATGCTGCCATCGGCATTTTGATGGTTTTCTAATACGGCAACTAAGGTGCGACCCACTGCCAAGCCTGAGCCGTTTAAGGTATGAACCAAGCGGTTTTTGCCGTTTTCATCTTTAAAGCGGGCTTTCATACGACGCGCTTGGAAGTCTTCGCAATTAGAGCAGCTTGAAATTTCACGATAAGTGTTTTGTGCAGGTACCCACACTTCTAAATCATAGGTTTTGCTTGCGCCAAACCCCATATCGCCTGTGCATAACACAATCACGCGATAAGGCAATTCTAATAATTGCAGGATTTTTTCTGCGTGTCCCACCATGTCTTCTAAGGCGGCATAAGAATGCTCGGGGTGCACAATTTGCACCATTTCCACTTTGTCAAATTGATGTTGGCGAATTAAGCCACGGGTGTCTTTGCCGTGTGCGCCTGCTTCGCTGCGGAAACAAGGTGAGTGGGCGGTGAGCTTTAGGGGTAGTTGGTCGGCGGATAAAATTTGGTTGGCAACGGTGTTGGTGAGGGTAACTTCGGCGGTGGGAATCAGATATTGGGTGTTTTTGCTTTCATCTCCGCCACGGGTAACGTGAAACAGGTCTTCGCCAAATTTGGGCAGTTGTCCTGTGCCAAATAGGGTGCTGTCGTTCACAATGTAGGGGGTGTAGCATTCGGTGTAGCCGTGTTGGCTGGTGTGGGTGTCAAGCATGAATTGGGCAAGCGCACGATGCAAACGGGCGATGGGTCCTTTCATAAGGGTAAAGCGTGCGCCTGATAGTTGTGCGCCTGTTTCAAAATCTAAGCCTAAGGGTGCGCCTAAATCAACAT
>JBHADP010000126.1:0-5628 GCA_041855125.1 Neisseria sp.
CCATCACCGTAGAATTGATTGCACCTATCGCTATGGAAGAAGGCTTGCGCTTTGCGATTCGTGAAGGTGGTCGTACCGTAGGTGCGGGCGTTGTATCTACTATCATCGCTTAATGTTTTTAGAGGCCAGTAGCTCAATTGGTAGAGTATCGGTCTCCAAAACCGAGGGTTGGGGGTTCGAGACCCTCCTGGCCTGCCAAATTAAAAAACTAACCGGCCTTGCTGGTTAGTTTTTTTCTTTTATCTGAATAGGTGCGTTTATGTCTGAACAGACACCTTTAAAAAAATCTACGGGGCGTGATTTACAAGCCATACAAGCGCAACAAATACAAAAAGCCAAACAATCTACTATGGTAGGATTGATTAAATGTATTTTGGCAATCGCTTTAGTGTTTGCTGGCGTATGGGCAGGTGATAATGTTGCAGGTTTGCCTGTTTATGCGAAACCCATTATCTGGACAGTTTCAGTAATATTGGCTTTATTGGTATTAGGATGGGGGCATTTTCGTAATCTTTGGGATTATGTGCGTGATTCCATTCGAGAAGTCAAGAAAGTGGTTTGGCCAGAGCGCAGTTATACTTTGCGTATGACGGTGTTTGTGGTGATTTTTGTTGCGATTCTTGCTGCATTTATTTGGGGTGTAGATACGCTGATTTCGTGGTTGTCCTTTGACCTCTTGTTGAAAAGGGGATAGAAATGTCAAAACGTTGGTATGTGATACAGGCTTATTCTGGCTTTGAAAAAAATGTTCAAAAAACCTTGAAAGAGCGTATTGTGCGCGAAGGTATGGAAGATTACTTTGGTAAGATTTTGGTGCCTGTGGAAGAGGTGGTGGATATTAAAAATGGTCGTCGCACGGTGAGTGAGCGTAAGTTTTTTCCAGGTTATGTGTTAATCGAAATGGAAATGAGTGATGACTCTTGGCATTTGGTAAAAAGCACACCGCGCGTTTCTGGTTTTGTTGGTGGTACAGCCAATCATCCTTTGCCTATTTCGCAACGTGAAGTGGATGCGATTATGGCGCAAGTTCAAATGGGCAGCGAGAAACCCAAACCACGAGTTGAATTTGAAGTGGGACAACAAGTGCGTGTGAATGAAGGTCCTTTTGTTAACTTCAATGGCGTGGTAGATGAAGTGAATTATGAGCGCAATAAGCTGCATGTTTCGGTGCAAATTTTTGGTCGTGAAACGCCTGTTGAGCTTGAATTTAGCCAAGTTGAAAAGATTTGATGTGTATTTTATACACTTGATAACAGTGTGTGATTGATTTACTTGATTTTTTATTGATAAATCGATAAAATATTGGGTCTGATTTTTGGGAAGCGGTTGAAATCCGCGTTATACCCGTTTTTTAGGAGCTAATTGTGGCAAAAAAAGTTGTCGGCTATATTAAACTGCAAATTCCTGCAGGTAAAGCCAATCCTTCTCCACCTGTTGGTCCAGCGTTGGGTCAACGTGGTTTGAATATTATGGAATTCTGTAAAGCGTTTAACGCTGCAACCCAAGGTATTGAGCCTGGCTTGCCTATTCCTGTGGTAATTACAGCCTTTGCTGATAAATCATTTACTTTTGTGTTGAAAACCCCACCTGCTTCTGTTTTATTGAAAAAAGCAGCAGGTTTGCAAAAAGGCAGCGCCAATCCTTTGACTAATAAAGTGGGCAAAATTACGCGTGCGCAATTAGAAGAAATTGCGAAAACCAAAGAGCCTGATTTAACGGCGGCAGATTTGGATGCGGCTGTTCGTACGATTGCAGGTTCTGCTCGTTCAATGGGCTTGGAAGTGGAGGGTGTATAATGGCTAAAGTTTCTAAACGCTTGAAAGCTCTTCGCGCTTCAGTTGAAGCCAATAAATTGTATGCAATTGATGAAGCGATTGCTTTGGTAAAACAAGCAGCAACCGCTAAATTTGATGAATCAGTTGATGTTTCTTTCAACTTGGGTGTGGATCCTCGTAAATCTGATCAAGTGATTCGTGGCTCTGTGGTATTGCCTAAAGGTACAGGTAAAACCACTCGTGTGGCTGTATTCACTCAAGGTGCAAATGCAGAAGCTGCAAAAGCTGCTGGTGCAGATATTGTAGGCTTTGAAGATTTGGCTGAAGAAGTGAAAAAAGGCAATTTAGACTTTGATGTGGTGATTGCTTCTCCTGATGCTATGCGTATTGTGGGTCAGTTGGGTACGATTTTGGGCCCACGCGGTTTAATGCCTAACCCTAAAGTGGGTACGGTAACGCCTAATGTTGCTGAAGCGGTGAAAAACGCAAAAGCCGGTCAAGTGCAATATCGTACGGATAAAGCAGGTATTATTCATGCTACTATCGGTCGTGCTTCTTTTGCTGAAGCCGATTTGCGTGAAAACTTCAATGCTTTATTAGATGCGATTATCAAAGCAAAACCTGCTGCAGCTAAAGGTCAATACTTGCGTAAAGTGGCAGTAAGCAGCACCATGGGTTTGGGTGTGCGCGTTGATACTTCTAGCGTAAACAACTAAATCTGAATCTTTGAGCAAGCCAACGGGTTTGGCTTGCTTTTATGATGAAAGCTGAGGCGGCAAGGCTTTGCCGTTGTGTAAATTTCCCTGATAGCCATACCATTCAGCGATGGTGCTATGAATAAAATGCGGTTTATTGCATGGGTTGCAAAAATTCCTGATATTTAGGAATAAGCTGAGTAGATGTCCAAGACCGTAGGGGTCGCAAGACTTAATTATGATTGCCCTACGCAGACGGTAGTCCTAAATACTAAATTTGGCTTGAGCTGATTAAATGTCTTTTAGGTTGCCGCGCTGGTGGAGTGTCCCTAGGTACTCTGAATTTAAACAGTGGGAGGTAGACCTTGAGTCTCAATATTGAAACCAAGAAAGTAGCCGTTGAAGAGATTAGCGCAGCGATTGCTAATGCGCAAACTCTGGTGGTTGCTGAATATCGCGGTATCAGTGTTGCCAGCATGACTGAGCTGCGTGCCAATGCTCGTAAAGAAGGCGTGTACTTGCGCGTTCTGAAAAATACATTGGCTCGTCGTGCAGTAGAAGGTACTTCTTTTGCAGGTTTGGCTGACCAAATGGTTGGTCCATTGGTATATGCTGCATCTGAAGACCCTGTTGCTGCTGCAAAAGTGCTGCATCAATTCGCGAAAAAAGATGACAAAATTGTTATTAAAGCAGGTTCTTACAATGGTGATGTGTTAGACGTTGCCCAAGTAACTGAACTGGCTTCTATCCCAAGCCGTGAAGAGCTGTTGTCTAAACTGCTGTTCGTTATGCAAGCGCCTGTTTCAGGTTTTGCGCGCGCTTTGGCTGCTTTGGCAGAGAAAAAAGCTGGCGAAGAAGCCGCTTAATTCATATCAATTTTGTTGAACTAATTTATTTTTAAATACAATATTTGGAGTTTAAATAGCATGGCTATTACTAAAGAAGACATTTTAAATGCCGTTGAACAACTGACCGTTATGGAGTTGAACGAGCTGGTTAAAGCTTTTGAAGAAAAATTTGGTGTTTCTGCTGCTGCCGTTGCCGTTGCTGGTCCTGCTGCTGGTCCTGCTGCTGCTGAAGAGAAAACCGAATTTGACGTAATCTTGGCTTCTGCTGGCGACCAAAAAGTAGGCGTGATTAAAGTGGTTCGTGCCATCACTGGCTTGGGCTTGAAAGAAGCTAAAGACTTAGTTGACGGTGCACCTAAAACTGTTAAAGAAGGTGTATCTAAAGCTGAAGCTGAAGATATTCAAAAACAATTGGAAGAAGCTGGCGCGAAAGTCGAAATCAAATAAGCTTTTTCTTTGCAAAGGGCTGGCAGTTTACTGCCAGCCTTATTGCGCTTAAATATTAAAAAAATTAATTATTTACAATAATTTACTTTTAAGATGCCTTGGTAAGGTAAATTATTGTAAATTTTTAGTCTAAGTGCCAGTTTTGCTTCCCCAAGCAGTCCTTGTTTCAAACTGGCGTCGTTTCAGAAAATTAAATTGATTTCTGTCTCATCATCTGGAGTATTCCGCTATGAGTTATTCATTGACCGAGAAAAAACGTATCCGCAAAAGCTTTGCGAAGCGTAAAAATGTCTTGGAAGTGCCATTTTTGTTGAAAACCCAATTAGATTCTTATACCAAGTTTCTACAAAAAGAAGTGGCTTTTGATAAGCGTCAAGATGAAGGTTTGCAAGCCGCATTCAACTCAATTTTCCCGATTGTTAGCCACAATGGTTATGCTGAATTGGATTTTGTGCATTATGTGTTGAGTGACCCATTATTTGATATTCCAGAATGTCAATTACGAGGCATTACGTATGCGTCGCCTTTGCGTGCGCGTATTCGCTTGAAAATTTACGATAAAGAAGCGCCAGCAGGTTCAAAAACCATTAAAGAAATTCGTGAAAACGAAGTGTATATGGGCGAAATTCCTTTGATGACGCCAAGTGGTTCGTTTGTGATTAATGGTACGGAGCGTGTGATTGTTTCTCAGTTGCATCGCTCTCCCGGTGTGTTTTTTGAACATGACCGTGGTAAAAACCATGCTTCAGGTAAGTTGTTGTTTACTGCTCGTATTATTCCTTATCGTGGCTCTTGGTTAGACTTTGAGTTTGACCCGAAAGATTTGTTGTATTTCCGTATTGACCGCCGCCGTAAAATGCCTGTGAGCATTTTGTTGAAAGCCTTAGGTTATAACAATGAGCAAATTTTAAACACGTTCTACGATAAAGAAACCGTTTATTTATCCAGCGAAGGCGTGGAAGTTGATTTGGTGGCAAGTCGCTTGAAGGGCGAAACGGCGAAATTCGATATTGTGGATAACGATGGTAATGTGTTGGTGGCAGCAGGTAAACGCATTACAACGAAAAATATTCGTGATATTGAAAAATCAGGCTTAACACGCTTAAAAGTGGAATTGGATGCGCTGGTAGGTAAAACCTTTGCGACCGATGTGATTGTGCCTGATACGGGCGAAGTATTGGCAAAAGCCAATGATGAAATCACCGAAGAAATTTTGGCGCAATTGGATATTCATGGTGTGCGTGAAATTCAAACGCTGTATGTGAATGATTTAGACCAAGGTGGTTATATTTCAGCAACGTTGCGTACAGATGAAACCGCCGACCAATATGCTGCGCGTGTGGCGATTTATCGCATGATGCGCCCCGGTGAACCACCAACAGAAGATGCTGTGGAATTGCTGTTTAATCGTTTGTTCTTCAATGATGAGAGCTACGATTTATCGCGTGTGGGTCGCATGAAATTTAATACGCGCACTTACGAGCAAAAATTAAGCAAAGAGCAAGAAAGCTCTTGGTATGGTCGCTTATTGAATGAAACGTTTGCAGGTGCAGCTGATAAAGGCGGTTATGTGTTGAGCGTGGAAGACATTGTGGCTTCCATCGCAACTTTGGTGGAGTTGCGTAATGGTCGCGGTGAGGTGGACGATATTGACCATTTGGGCAACCGCCGTGTGCGTTCTGTGGGCGAATTAACCGAAAACCAATTCCGTTCAGGTTTATCGCGTGTGGAGCGTGCGGTTAAAGAGCGTTTGAATCAAGCAGAATCTGAAAACTTGATGCCAACAGATTTGATTAATGCAAAACCTGTTTCAGCCGCGATTAAAGAATTCTTCGGTGCCAGCCAGTTGTCGCAATTTATGGA
>JBHADP010000127.1:0-3217 GCA_041855125.1 Neisseria sp.
AGCTTATTTCTAGCGATATTCCCTATAAGCGCCTATTTGCTCAAGAACATCAAAACGTGCGTTTATATTGCACAAGCTTATTTGAACAAGAAACTGCCCACCACACCACCAAAATCCTATGTGATGTAGAAAAAGTGGAAAGGTTCTAAAAAAAGGGGTTGGCATAGCCAACCCTCACAACATTAACGAATTTCCAATGGAGCAAACGATTTCACCACATCATCTACCGCTTTTACGCGCACCAAAAAGTCTTCCAATTTATCCAATGGCAACGCGCTAGGACCATCACATTTGGCTTGGTCGGGATTGGGGTGCGCTTCCAAAAATAAACCTGCCAAACCTGTTGCCATACCAGCTAATGCCAAATCCAATACTTGTGAACGTCTGCCCCCTGAAGCCGCCGCACCCGATTCACGCTGTTGTAACGAGTGTGTAACATCAAAAATAATGGGCAAATCCCCACAGGTTTTTTTCATCACACCAAAGCCCAACATATCCACAACCAAATTATCATAGCCAAAATTAGAACCACGTTCGCATAAAATCAGTTGCTCGTTGCCGGCTTCCTTAAACTTATCCACAATGTTTTTCATTTGAGAAGGGCTTAAAAACTGCGGTTTTTTAATATTAATAACCCGCCCTGTTTTTGCCATCGCCACCACCAAATCCGTTTGACGTGCTAAAAAAGCAGGTAGTTGCAAGACATCACACACTTCTGCCACAGGTTCACATTGCCAAGGCTCATGTACATCAGTAATCACAGGCACATTAAACTCTTTTTTAATGGCAGAAAAAATCTTCATCCCTTCATCTAAGCCAACCCCACGGAAGGAATGAATTGAAGAACGGTTTGCCTTATCGAATGAAGCCTTAAACACATAAGGAATCCCCAACTTTTGGGTAACTTCGACATATTTTTCACAAGCCAATAGCGTAGAATCTAAATCTTCTAAGACATTAATGCCGCCAAAGAGGGTGAAGGGGGCGCGGTTGTTGAGCGTTAAATTTGTCATATTGACCTACTTTCTTTATGTGATTTAAATGATATGAGTCGATGGATATTGATTTAACAATTATGGTATGTTTGGTAGAATAGCCCAGTTTAGGTTAAATTTAAAGAAAAGAAGTGTATGAAAACTAAACAAATGGTTAGAAATATTGCGGGTAGTTTATTGTTATTATCATTGGTCGCATGTCAATCTGTGCCTACTTCTGGACCCAGTGCAAGAAAAGTAGCGTCTTTAGAGCAACAGCAGGCAACCGTTGAAGTGCCTGAGGTAGAGTTGATTGATGTTAACAATAAAGTTGCCAATGATTTATATTTGGCGCAGATGAATCAATCATTTGTGCAGTTTGGTACAGGGCAGGCAGCTTCTGATGTGGTGAATGCAGGCGATGTGCTGGATATTACGCTTTGGGAAGCACCACCAGCGATGTTGTTTGGTAGCAGTTTGTCGTCTAGTGGTTCAGGCAGTGCGCAATCGGTGAAATTACCTGAGCAAGTGGTTACCTCGCGTGGTACGGTATCGGTGCCGTTTGTGGGGGATATTGTGGTGCGTGGTAAAACGCCTACGCAAATTCAAGATATGATTCGTGCGCGTTTAAGCAAAATGGCGAATCAACCACAAGCAGTGGTACGCTTGGCGCAAAATAATGCGGCAAATGTATCGGTTATCCGTGCGGGTAACAGTGTGCGTTTGCCTTTGACTTCTGCCGGTGAACGGGTATTAGATGCGGTGGCAGCAGTAGGCGGTTCTACTGCGAATGTGCAAGATACCAATGTGCAATTAACTCGCGGTTTGCTGGTAAGAACGGTGGCTTTGGAAGATTTGGTTGCCAATCCGCGCCAAAATATTTTATTGCGTCGCGGTGATATTGTGACCTTAATTACCAATCCTTATAGTTTTACTTCTATGGGTGCAGTAGGACGAACAGAGCAGATTGGTTTTTCAGTTAAGGGTTTATCATTAGCGGAAGCAGTGGGCAGAATGGGCGGTTTGCAAGACCGTCGTGCGGATGCGCGTGGGGTGTTTGTGTTCCGTTATACGCCTTTAGCAGATTTGCCAATGGCACAACAAGCAAAATGGCAACAACAAGGTTATGGCAGCGAAGCAGAAGTGCCTGTGGTATATCGTTTGAATTTGACCGATGCTAATTCTTTATTTTGGATGCAGCGGTTTCCTGTGAAGAATAAGGATGTGGTGTATGTATCGAATGCGCCCTTGGCTGAATTGCAAAAATTCTTACAATTTGTGTTCTCACCTGTGGTTAGTGGTATAGGTAGTGTGAATAATCTGACTAATTAAGGTTGGATAGGTGTCGAGAAAATGTCTGAACAAAAAATAGATCAAAACGCAACTGTTGCAAATGTTCAAAAAAATGAAGATGCGGTTGTGAAACCTACAAAAAAGAAAAAGCGGCGGAGTGTGTCCCCTTTATTATGGGTAACTGTCATTATTCCTACTTTGTGTTCAACCGTGTATTTTGGATTGATTGCGGCGGATCAATTTACCTCTCAAGCCAGTTTTGTGGTGCGCTCGGCTAAAAATCAGTCGGCAGTTACTGGGCTAGGTGCGATTTTGCAAGGGGCAGGTTTTTCGCGTTCACAAGATGATACATATACGGTACGAGAATATTTGCATTCTCGTTCGGCATTGGCAGAATTAAGTCAATCTTTACCTGTGCGCCGTTTTTATGAAAAACAGGGCGATATTTTTAGTCGTTTTAATGGTTTTGGTTGGAATGGCGAACAAGAGGCATTTTATCAATATTATGCGGATAAGGTTGAAATTAACTTTGACGCAGTATCGGGTGTTTCAACGTTAGCGGTTACCTCATTTAATAGTAAAGAATCACAACAAATTAGCCAAGCCTTACTCAAACAAGGTGAGGAGCTGATTAATCAGCTGAATGAACGTGCACGACAAGATACCCTGCGTTATGCAGAAGAGTCGGTTCAAATTGCGGAAGAACGGGTTAAAGAAGCCGCCGATAATTTAACGGCTTTCCGTATTCAACATGGTGTGTTTGATTTAAAAGCGCAATCAGAAGTGCAAATGAGCTTGGTCTCTAAATTGCAAGATGAGTTGATTTTAATTCAAACTCAATTAGACCAAGTACGCGCCGTAACACCTGAAAACCCACAAATATCGGGTTTAAAAGCACGCGAACAAAGTTTACGTAAAGAGATTGCGTTGCAAATGAAAGCGATTGCTGG
>JBHADP010000128.1:0-11078 GCA_041855125.1 Neisseria sp.
AGGCAGGCAGGCAGGCAGGCAGGCATTTTGCCAGAATCTTTTATTGTCGCAAATAATTTAAACATATTAACTCACTATATTGAGAAAACAGCCGCCTACAATCAGACGGCTGTGGTTTCACGTGAAACGTTAATTTTTCAGAGCTTCGGTCAGTTCTGGCACGATGTCAAATAAATCGCCCACTATGCCATAATCGGCAACATTGAAAATGGCGGCATCGGGGTCTTTATTAATGGCAACAATGGTTTTGCTGTCTTGCATACCTGCCACATGTTGAATCGCGCCTGAAATGCCGATGGCAAAATATAATTCAGGGGCAACCACTTTCCCTGTTTGTCCCACTTGGTAATCGTTGGGCGCATAATCGGCATCTACTGCGGCGCGCGATGCACCAATGGCTGCGCCTAACGCATCGGCTAAGGGAGTGAGCAGGGCATGGAATTGTTCGGCACTGCCCAATGCTTTTCCGCCCGACACCACCACCCGCGCTTGAGTCAATTCAGGGCGGTCGGATTGGGTTAATTCACGACTGATAAAACGGCTCAAATTTTGGGCAGGAGTCGCCGCAATGCTAACCCGTTCAGCATTGCCACCTTGTGCTACCACCGCATCAAATGCTGTTGTTCGTACGGTTAAAATGGTTTGAGCAGCATCACAACGCACCGTAGTCAAAGCATTACCGGCATAAATCGGACGCACAAAGGTGTGTGCATCCACAATTTCAATCACATCAGAAAGCTGAGGGCAATCCAATAAAGCGGCAACACGAGGCAAGAGGTTTTTCCCTGCTGCGCTGGCAGCCGCCACAATATAGGCATAATCGGCTGCCAACGACACCACTAAAGGCGCAATCTCTTCCGCCAAGCCTGCCGCATAATGCGCTGCCTCTGCCAACAACACTTTGCTCACGCCTGCTACTTGTTGCGCTTGTTGCGCCACCGCTTCAGCGTGTTCGCCCGCCACCAAAATATGAACGTCGCCTAATTGGGCGGCAGCACTTACTGCGTGTAATGTGGCAGGATTTAAGGTTTGATTATTGTGTTCAGCAATCACTAATACAGTCATGATATTCTCCTTAAATGGCTTTTGCCGCTTGCAATTTTGCCACCAATTCCGCCACAGTCGCCACTTTCACGCCTGCTTGACGCGCTTTAGGCTCGGCATAATGTTGAATCTGCAAACGCGCCTCCGTTGCCACACCCAAATCAGCAGGGCTTAATTTTTCTAAAGGCTTTTTCTTGGCTTGCATTAAATTGGGCAATTTCACAAAACGCGGTTCATTCAAACGCAAATCCGCACTAATCACCGCAGGCAAAGTTAATGCCACCGTTTCCGTGCCACCATCAATTTCGCGGGTAATCACCACTTCATCAGCCAACAATTCCACCTTGCTGGCAAACGTGCCTTGTGGTGCATTCAACAAAGCCGCCAACATCTGCGCAGTTTGATTGGCATCATCATCAATCGCTTGTTTACCCAATAAACATAATTGCGGTTGTTCCTTATCAGCAATGGCTTTTAACAATTTCGCCACCGCCAAAGGCTCTAATACTGCATCGGTTTCCACATGAATGGCACGGTCTGCGCCCATCGCCAATGCCGTACGCAAAGTGTCTTCACATTTTTTTTCGCCTAAAGACACCGCCACAATTTCACTCACCTTGCCTGCTTCTTTTAAACGCACGGCTTCTTCCACCGCAATTTCATCAAAAGGATTCATCGACATTTTCACATTGCCAATATCCACATCAGAACCATCGGCTTTCACATGCACTTTCACGTTGTAATCCACCACACGCTTCACTGCCACCAGTGCTTTCATACTGTTGTTTCCTTTATCTTCATTAAAAACTCATCTATTATCGGCTGCTGCCATACACCTCATTAACAAAGCATACACCTCATCAACCGTGGGCATCTGCGCTTTGCCGCCAATATTTTGCGCAATAGCAGACGTTTGCACGCCTGTTTTATGAGGGTCGGTATCCGTGTAAATACCCACTAAAGGCTTAGCCAACGCATTGGCTAAATGCAGTAAACCCGTATCTACCCCAATTACACTTTGTGCGTGTTGCAACAACCATGCCGCTTGCAACAAATTCATAGCAGGGCAAACTTCAACAAACGATAACTGTGCCGCCATCGCTTCTGCACGCGCCTTTTCTGCTGCATTGCCCCATGGCAAATAAATCGTGCCACCATCGCGCTGATGCAAACGCTGCATCAAGTCCAACCAATAATCTTGCCGCCACAATTTACTGTCGCGGCTGGTGGCATGTAACGCCACATGATAAACCTGTGCCAAATCTGCCAACCGTCCACTTTCAGGCACCTGCACACCAAATTGCAACAGGCTGGGCAATTCATAAGCAAATGCTTGTGCAAACAACAAACGATTGCGTAACACCGCATCTTGTCCCTTTTGCACCTCAAACGATTGCTGATAAAACCATGCAGCCGCCCCTTCACGCGCGCTGTGGCTGTTTAACCCTTTCACAGGGGCGTGTGCCATTTTGGCAAACGCCGCACTTTTGATTAAGCCTTGACTGTCCAACACCCAATCATAGCGTTCATGCTGCAAATCACGCCGTAACGATGCCATCGCCTGCCATGTGGCTGTCTTACCCAGTTGCTTACGCCATTGCCGCCAGCGCAAAGTGTGAACCCGTTTCACAAACGGATGCAAACGTGCAATATCCGCAAACCCTGCCTCACACAACCAATGCAGCTCCACATCGGGGCGCAAACGTGCTAAATCCTCAATCGCAGGCAACGTGTGAATCAAATCCCCCATGCTTGAGAGACGAACCAACAACACTTTCATAGCCGCCTCTTATGTTTCACGTGAAACATGAGGGTGCGACTTCAAATATTCGCGAATGGCTTCAGCATGTTCCAACACAATCGCCCCCGCATCATACATTTCAGACCATGCAGCTTCCACAGTTGCAGGTGCAATTCCACGACAAGCCGACGCATTCACAATCACACGCCAATGACCGCCAGCCAATAATTGCAACACCGTGTGTTTCACACAATAATCCGTTGCCAAACCGCCCACCAAAATCGTATTCACCTGCTTACTCTTGAGCCATTCCAACAAACCCGTGCTTAAACGCTGCTCAATATCGTGATAACACGCGCCATAAGGGTGTAACTGAGGGTCTACCCCTTTCCACACACAATAATCATAACCATCAATATCGGGTAAACCATCTAGCAGCTCAAAACCTCGACTGCCCACAATCGCATGTGATACCCATGTTAAATCAGCATTTTTCAAACCTGTGGGCTGCAACATCTCGCTAGCGTTTTCCACCAACCATGCCGCACGCGGACTATGGGCATCTTTTGTCATCACTCGCCAATTTGCCAATTTCGCTTGAGCATTGAGTTCTGCCACAATCTCATCACCGTGTTGTACAGGCAATTCATCAGGGCAAAGTGGAGTGAATGTTTTTTGTGCATCTACATCAATCGACACTATCATAAAGCGCCTCCTGTTGGGTTAAACAGCAAGGCGCATTATAACAAAAGCCCCTGATGCTCGTGCTACAATTACGCCAACTTCCCCCTAGGCATTTCCCATGCAATATACCCTTCACACCATCGGCACCGTACATTCCCCCTACAAACAAAAATTCGGCGTGGCACGTCAGCCCAGCTTAGTGCCTGCTGCCCAAATCTGCATCAGCTTACACCCTGAATTTACTGCCGATTGCGTGCGTGGTTTAGCGGATTTCGACTATATTTGGCTGCATTTTATTTTTCATGGTGTATTAGAAGAAGGTTGGTCGCCTTTGGTACGCCCCCCACGTTTAGGCGGCAAACAAAAAATGGGCGTGTTTGCCACGCGCAGCCCCCACCGCCCCAACCATTTAGGTTTGTCTCTCTTAAAACTGGAACGCATCGACACCCATAAAGGCATTCAGCTTTGGTGTAGCGGAGCGGATTTGCTAGATGGCACACCTGTTATAGACATCAAACCCTATATCCCCTTTGTTGAAGCCAAACCCGATGCCGCCAGTGGTTTTGTGAATGGTGCGCCCGAATTGCTCACCGTTACATGGCAAGATAGCAAGAGTACGGCAGATTTATCGCCCCAACTGATTGCCTTGATTGAACAAAGTATCGCCCAAGACCCCCGCCCCGCTTATCAAGATATTCCCGAGCGCGTGTATGTGATGAATATTGCCGATTATGAAATCCGCTTTCAAATTCAAAATAAACACGCCACCATTTTAGCCCTCACACCCGTTTTGAAAACCTTGTAACTGCGTTTTAATATGAGCGACAGTGGGATTTGCCAACACACCTTGATTAAAGCGCATCACTTTCGGTAAATCGCGCAAAAAGTCATCAATATCCGCCAGTGTTAAAAAACGCCCATGCAAATCATAGCCCACATTCAATGCGCGTCCTTCCATCACCGCCATGCGGTCGTGTAAATGCCCATATAAGTGATACCAACCCTTATGGCAGCCGTCCCATTCCTGAATAGGATAATGAAATAACACCAAAGTTTGCTGAATTTCAGGCACACGCAATTTTAAATAATGTTGGGCAGACGACAGCATGGGGTTGCCATCGTCTTTCATGGTGTTTAAAAAACGCTGTTGATGTTGCAAAATCTGCCCATCGTGATTGCCATAAATCAAATGATGTTTGCCATTTAAACAGCGCAACACCTGTTCCATTTGCTTGATGTCATGGGCAAACGACACATCACCTAAGTTATATACGGTATCCTCTGGTGATACGGTATCGTTCCACACCTGAATCATAAATTCATCTAATTCTGCAATGGATTCGGTGGCAGGACGAAATTGTGGGCAGAATTTGGCAATGTTTCGATGGGAAAAATGCAAATCAGAAGTGAAAAAGATTTGGCTCATGATTAAATATTGTCCTGTAAAAACTGCTGAATAAACGCGATTTTTTCCAATTCTGTGAGCGTATTAAATGTTGCTTGGTGGGCGCGAATATGGTCGATTAAGGGATAATATTCTTCATCAACATGGCGTTTATTCAATTTGCGCTCCAGATTATGTTCATTGCTGCGCCCCAAAAACTTCGACACCAAATAATAAGGCGATTTGAGTTTAAATAACATTTCTTGGGTGTGGGCATCAAATACCATAAAACCTTCATGTTTCACTTCTTTTAAATGCTGTTTTAATGCGCCAAAGGTCAGGTTTTTGATGATGGCAGGGCGAGTAATGTGTGCCGTATGCTGGGCATTAAACTCTCTGGCAACTTGGTCGAGTTCAGCTTCGCTCCATTGCCGCCCTGTTGCCACTTCAATCACGCCAATTAAGGTTTCCCCGAGGTTTTCCCGAATAATATGCACATCGTTTGCATCGGTAATTTCAAATAAAAACGTATGATTGGGATATTGTTGAAACAGGGCTTCGTATGCTTGGCAATGCGCGCGGGTCATGTGGGCAAAATCGCTATCAAGTGAACCTGTGGTGGAATATAAAGTTTGCCGATTAAATGCAGCCTGATGGCTCGGGTGGCTAGGAGGTAAGTCTACATAAGTGCAGCAGCCCAAAAAGCCATTCACTTTCACCACCGCATCTACTAAATGTTCATCGTCAATATGCAAGGGATAGGGGCTGTTTTTGGCAATACGCTCTGAATAGTTAAACACTTTTTTAAACGGGCGCACAATGATGCGGTTGTGTTCGTCAAGAATTAAACCGCGCATTTCCAGCAAGGCATCATCAAAACGATTGTCGTAAAACACATGGCGTTTGTATTTCAACACCCGAAGCTGGGGATAGCATCGGGCGGCTTTCATTGTGAAATCGCGTTGCCCCAAACGTAAATATTCAGCTGTAACAAAGGTTTGTTGGCTTTCATCAAAGGTGAGGGGGTGTTGCTTTAATGCCATCATTTGTTGCACGAGGGCTTGTTGTGCGGCGCTGATAGGTTGTTGGGCAGGTACATGGATTTCATCGCGCAAAGGGTTTTGATTGAGCTTGATATAGGCTGCCAACACATCGCTTTCACGCACATGATGAAGATTGGGATAAAAATTATGCAGCCGATAAATTTCGGTGGCAAAACCATGTTTACGCGCCATGTGTAGCAAAGCCAAACACGCTGATGATTTTTGATTGGTGTTGGAATGAACAATCAGAATGGGGAGGTTGGGCTGCTGTTGTCCCAAACGACACGCCATTTTGAGGGTGGCTTGTCCTTTGGCTTGCGCTTTGGCAAGGTTTTCACTGGAAAAATGATAAACGCCTTTTTCATCGGTCATTTCAATATCGTTTTCAATGTGAAAGATATGCGCCTGTGGATATTGTTGCTTAAATTCGGCTATTTTTTTCCGCGCAAAAGTGGATTTACCCGCGCCTTGGTGTCCTCGAATCAGAATAAATAGGTGCATGATGTTGTCCTGTTGGATAGATGGTAAAAGAATTGTTCACAAATTTAGCAAAAATGAGTTTTACTTATTTTGACAATAGACTACTTTTTATAACTTGGTTATAGTGATTGCTTGTTATTTTCTTTCTTTTTGAAACCTCTTGGAGTCGTTAAATGAGTGATGCTCAACAAGCAACTCAGTTGCGTAATAACCCTTATAAAGTAGCGATTGCTTCTATGGTGGGAACTGCTATTGAGTTTTATGATTACTATATTTATGCGGCAGCAGCCGTGTTGGTGTTTAATACTCAATTTTTTAATAAAGAAAACCCCAACGTTGCCATTATTTTGTCTTTATCCACTTTGGCGCTTGCCTTTTTTGCCCGCCCTTTGGGTTCGGCATTATTTGGGCATTTTGGCGACAAGATTGGTCGTAAAAAAACGCTGGTGGCATCATTATTAACCATGGGTTTGTCCACCGTTGCCATTGGTTTGTTGCCCACTTATGAAAGCATTGGCATTTGGGCGCCTTTGTTATTGTGTGTGTTTCGTGTGGGACAAGGTTTGGGCTTAGGGGGCGAATGGGGCGGCGCGGCTTTGGTTGCCACCGAAAATGCACCCGATGGTAAACGCGCATGGTTTGGTACATTTCCGCAATTAGGTGCGCCCATTGGCTTGCTGTTAGCCAATGGCTCATTTTTTGCAGTCAGCGCAACTTTTGGGGCAGATGCTTTGGTGGAATGGGCATGGCGGATTCCTTTTGTGGCTTCATTGGTATTAGTGGGCGTGGGCTTATATATGCGTATGACCTTGCATGAGAGCCATGTCTTTAAAGAAGTGGAAGACAAGGGCTTGAAAGTGGAAGCACCTGTAAAAGTGGTGTTGGTGAAACATATCAAGCCGATTTTACAAGGCACGTTTATTATGACCGCCACTTATGTCTTGTTTTATGTGATGACGGCATTTGTGCAAGTGTTTTCTAAAAGCCCTGCCACCCTCTCGCCCGCAGGACACCCCATGGGCTTAGGGATTCCTGCCAACACGTTTACAGGCTTTTTGATGATAGGCGCGGTGGTGTTTGGTATTTTTACCAGTATTTCAGGGATTGCTGCCGATAAAATGGGTCGCCGCAAATGGTTGATTGGCGTAACCTTAGCGATTATTGCGTTTGGCTTGGCAATGCCCCAATTCTTGTTAAACGGCACGCCCACTTCTGTATTGATGTTTATTTTGGTGGGCATGGTGTTGATGGGCTGTACATTTGGTCCGATGGCGGCTTTGTTGCCTGAGTTGTTCCCCACAGAAGTGCGTTATTCAGGCGCATCATTGGCGTATAACTTTGCGGCGATTGTGGGCGCTTCGATTGCAACCATCGTGGCGATTGAATTAAACGCTTATTATGGTTTATTGGGTGTGGGCTTATATTTGGCATTTAATGGCATTTTGTCTTTAATTGCCTTAGCCAGCACACACGAAACCAAAGATGTCAGCTTAATGAGCCAACATCACTAAACGCACTTTCTCACACAGCGCACCACAAGGTGCGCTTTTTTTATGCCCGTTATCACACGGTTTATCCCCTATCCCACCCTCGTTGATTGAAGCCGACACATGGTTGTACTCCATTCACAATACGCGCTACACCATCACTTCTACTGGGCATACACTTTACTGAATATTTTGCTGCCCTACGCAGTTTCCATGGTCATTAAAAGTTTGTGTCCACATCTTCAATCTACGCTACACCTCACGCCCTTACGGGATGAAATCATACTGCCAATTTGCTTGTTGAATCTGCATATCCAATTCCCGACACTGTTTTGCCAGAGCATCGGCTTGTTGGCGTATTGTTTTCACGTTCACAGCTGCCAGCATTTTAATTTCACTGCGACTATAACGTGATTGTTCGGGAGTGGCAGCATCGGCTAATTTTATCAACATTGCATGTTCCGCCTTCAAGCGATCGCGTTGTGCCAACGCTGCCACCATACTCATACCATTAGGCAAAACAATGCGGTTATTGGCTTGATTAATCTGCACCACCCGTTGTTCTAAAGCATCGGCAGTTTGGCGATATTCTGCCAACAATTCTTCTGGCAACTCGGCAGGCGCATCGCCCTCTTGATATTGGGCATTTTGCTGCAAACGCTGATTTAATTCCGCCAAACGGCGTTGTAAATCGGCGCGATGAATTAAGGCTTCAGCAAGTTTCATCTGATTTTTCCTCATGATTTATTGCACCGTAGGCAAGGTTATTTTTTCAATCTCGTTGACCCAAAAATCTGCGCTCATGCCATTTTGGGCAAACTCGCCAATCAAACTAAATACATGGTCGCTAAAACCACCAATATTCAAAATATCGCTGCGGTTTTGCGCTTGCGCAGTGGTGTAGGGTTGAATATCCAAACACACCAATTTGGCTTGTGGACAACGTTGTTTTAACACCTGCCATTCTTTCATCAAACTGGTTTTGCTGCCCCAATGTTGTTCACGATCCGCCCAACTTTCATTGTCGGATACCATAATCAACAAATCCACTGGCGCTTTTTCACGATTGAGCAATGCCAAAGGCGCACTACACGCCGTTCCCCCACCGCCAATACGGGCTAATTTTTCCGCATTGGTCATAATGCTATCGCGTGGATTCAGCGCAATATTGACCGTAACCGTTTCAAACGGCAACACACGCGCGCTGGGGTTATGGCGTAACACAGCTGCCGCCACCAATGCCGCCACATCAATACAACGGGTTTTGCTGCTAACAGAACCGCGATACCCCGTTACAGGGCTGCTCATCGAACCCGATATATCAGGGCAAACTACCACCTTCCCTGCCAATTTCGGTACATTATTCACCGCATATTCCATCGCATCTTGCAAGGCTTCTCGAATGGCGTGTGGCATCTTATCGTCTGTGGCTTGAAAAGCCGTTAGCAGTTGATAAGGCAAGGCTCGTGCACGCGCTATCGCTTGTGGGTCGCGTAATTTATTGGCAATCATCTGAATATTTTTAGATTTATCCAACACCCCATGTCTCTGAAACGTGTTTAAATTTTGGCGAACTTGTTGCCACGATCCCTCACGCGCAATCTGCGCCCATGCGCTGCTATCCAATTCCAAAGCCGTCAGCATTTGAAACGGCACATCAGGTAAAACACCTTGACGCTCACGTTTATACACTTCAAACGCCCGAGTGATGGGTGGTAAATCAGCTTCATGAAAAGGCTTACCAATCAACCATGCAAACCATGCATTGCGCCAAGTTTCATTGGGCTTAGGGTGTACCATCTTCACCATATCGGCTAAAGAAGGGCGATTCCCCACCGCCGCATTTAATAACTGCTTTTCATTAGCCGTTAGCAACCAATGTTGGATTAACTTTTTCGGACGTGAACCAAACGACTTGCGCCCCACCGCACCGCTGCGAATAATCTGAGCAAAGTTACGCAACATTTTGCCATTGTCTGCCACTTGCTCAAACACCCGTGCCAACAATGCCACATCTTTTTGCGCCAACACCGCCAATAATAAAGCAGGCATATCTTTCATATACCCTTTTTGACGCGCATAAATCGCCGTTTGGGCAATAAACGTTGCCTCTAATTGCTGCGACAACGTCAATATTTGTGCCAACTGATCTTCTGCCGAAGCATAATAAGTGCTGTTTAAACAACCTGTTGC
The DNA here is from genome assembly GCA_041855125.1 of Neisseria sp. Classification (GTDB taxonomy): domain Bacteria; phylum Pseudomonadota; class Gammaproteobacteria; order Burkholderiales; family Neisseriaceae; genus Neisseria. The sequence continues at coordinate 10,057 of JBHADP010000128.1, forward strand.
GGCTAATTGCGCAAGCTGTTGCTTAGGCGTTAAAGTATATGCCAAACCTCCTGCTTCATTGTATGCGTTGGCAGCTTGCCATTTATTTTTAATAGATTGAAACAAGCGAGCATTGACCATTTGACTTTCCTTTTTTTTCAAACTCAATAAAGAGGGCGACAACATTCATGCGTTCAATCATTCCGCCATGGTATCCATACCATCGGGACTTGAACCCGAACGGCTGCCTCACTCGCAGCCACGGTAAAACCGCGCGTCTACCTGTAAACCCATGTACATTCGCCCTAATAGGGCGGCACGCGCAACAACTAAAAACCAAGAAATACCGATGCTCTACCCATTGAGCTACTGAACACGTCAGGCAGGATTCGAACCTACAACACGCGGATGAACTGTAATTCCTTGAGCATTTGTTGCACGCACCATCAAAAGTTGGGGCGACAAAAATAACAAGAGCTTAGGACTCGAACCTAAAATAACCAATGTAATCTTGTTCGCATTCGCCCCAAAAGGGAGGCATGGCAAATAACAAAACGTGAAGAAACATATCCCGCGTGTCTTCTTTCCACCATCTTGCCGCAGCAAGAGCAGGACTCGCACCTGCACATACTTTCGTATACGGGTTCCCAATGTAGTTCCTTCGGCATTTATTTGCCCTGCCATAGAAACAGAGCAGACACAACACACAACAACAGTGAAGAAATGATACGCGCTCTATCCCCTGAGCTACTCTGCCATCGTTGGCGGCAGAGGTGGGACTCGAACCCACGACCTCGAGCGTAGCAGGCTGTAATTCCTTCGGCATTTGTGTATCGTGCCTAAGAAACCACTTGCAAACCTTGTGCCAACGCCATCAAACCGCTTGAAAATAAAATATAATCCATTGATTAATAAAGTAATTTATTTTACAATCAGCTTAATTGCGTTTTTAACGCTCAGAATAAATCTAGCATTAAAGCTAACTAACTATCTTTAAAACTATGCAACTGATACTCTTCATAGGCTGCCAAGCCTCTGGCAAA
>JBHADP010000129.1:0-18936 GCA_041855125.1 Neisseria sp.
ACCTTCATGACCTTCGGCGGCGGCTTCTTCAATGGCGCGGCAGTCGTTAGACAATTCTGAAATGCCCAATAAACCTGATTTTTTGTTGAGCATATCGTTGACTTGGTCGGCATTCATGCCTGCATTGGCAGCTAAGAAAGGGAAGACGCTGGCATCAATATCGCCACTGCGTGTACCCATTACCAAGCCTTCTAATGGCGTGATACCCATGCTGGTGTCTTGTGATTCGCCATTTTTTACCGCAGCGATAGATGCGCCATTGCCCAAGTGTGCAATCACAAGGCGGCAGTCTTTCACGTCTTTGCCTAAGATTTCAGCCGCAGTTGGGGCAACATAGCGATAGCTGGTGCCGTGGAAACCATAGCGGCGGAAACCATGTTCACGATAGAGTGAACGGGGAACGGCATAGGTATAGGCATGGGCAGGCATGGTTTGGTGGAAAGCAGTATCAAATACGCCTACATTGGGTAAGCCTGCAAAAATGGCTTGAGCAGCACGAATACCAGTTAAGTTGGCAGGGTTGTGTAAAGGAGCGAGTGGGATACAGGCTTCTAAGGTGGCAATCACATCGTCATCAATTAAAACTGAGCCGCTGTATTTTTCGCCGCCGTGTACCACGCGATGACCAATGGCTTTCACTTTGTCTTGTAAACCATGGGCTTTCAATTCTTCTAATAAGGCTTCCACTGCGCCTGTGTGGTCATAATGATGGCTGAGGCTCACTTGGTGTTTTTCGCCATCTTTTTTGAAGGTGATGTAGGCATCGGGGGTGGTGAGTTTTTCCGCCAAGCAGCTCAGTAATACTTCGCCGCTGTCGTCATCTAATAAGGCGCCCTTTAATGATGAGCTGCCGCAGTTTAAAACTAAGATAAGATTATTAGACATGGTTTCTCCTAAGTTGGGGTAAGGGTGGGGTTGAGGAAAAAGTGGGTTGTATTATACACACAACCCTAATCAGAAAGACAAGAAATGTTAAAAACAATCGGCAGGCACGCGAACATAGCCTTCCATAATCACACGTGCGCTGCGGCTCATGATGGCTTTGGTTGCTGTCCATTTGCCGTTTTGTTGTTCGGCTGCTGCGCCCACGCGCAATGTGCCTGATGGGTGTCCAAAACGGACTTCGTTGCGTTCACCACCACCTGCTGCCAGATTGACTAAGGTATGGGGGATAGCAGCTGCGGTGGCAATGGCAACCGATGCCGTTCCCATCATGGCGTGATGCAATTTACCCATGCTCATGGCGCGAACCAATACATCAATGTCGCTTGCTTGCACGGGTTTGCCGCTTGAGGAAATGTAGTCTTGAGGGGCGGCTACCCAAGCGATTTTTGGGGTGTGTTGGCGAGTGGCAGCTTCGGCAAGGTCGCTGATTAAGCCCATTTTGAGTGCGCCATACGCGCGAATGGTTTCCAATTTAGCAAGAGCGGCAGCATCGTTATTCACATCGTCTTGTAACTCGGTGCCTGTGTAGCCAATATCCGCCGCATTGACAAAAATGGTGGGAATGCCTGAATTAATCAGGGTAACTTTAAGGCGACCAATTTCGGGAATGTCTAATTCATCCACTAAATTGCCTGTGGGGAACATATCGCCTTCGCCATCAGCAGGGTCAAGAAATTCGATTTGGACTTCTGCCGCAGGAAAGGTAACACCATCTAGTTCAAAATCACCTGTTTCTTGTACTTCGCCATTGGTGATGGGAACATGGGCAATGATGGTTTTGCTGATGTTTTTTTGCCAGATGCGTACGGTGCAAATGCCATTGTTGGGAATTTTGGCGGCATCAACTAAGCCATTGCTGATGGCAAATGCGCCAACTGCTGCGGTTAAGTTGCCGCAGTTACCACTCCAATCCACAAAGGGTTTATCGATGGAAACTTGTCCAAACAGATAATCAACATCGTGATCGGGGCGGCTGCTTTTATCTAAAATCACGGCTTTGCTGGTGGAGGAACTGGCATTGCCTAAACCATCGATTTGTTTGCCATAAGGGTCGGGGCTGCCCAATACGCGCAATAAGATGCTATCACGCGCTTTGCCCGCTTCTTGTGCGGCGGTGGGGAGGTCGGTGCGTTTGAAAAACACGCCTTTAGAAGTGCCACCACGATAATATACGGCAGGGATTTTAATTTGCGGTTGTGTCATCAGTTTGCTCCTCTTGTGATAATGACAATGTACACAATTTGTGATGCTTAATCGTATAATTAATAAGTGAATGTGTCCAGTTTCAGACGAAAGAAAGGGTGAGATTTGCTGTGGTTTGAAAAAGCCTATGCTAAATTTGGTATAAAATGATGATTTGCTGCCTTGTTTGTGAGTAAAAAATGCTCAAACCACACAGTTGTGATGTTTTTAATCAGCCGTTTTTTCAATTTGCCCAATTAAAACAGCATCAACCCGAAGCGATACCCCATATTAAAGCCCATTATCAACACCATTGGCGCATTTGGCAGCAGTTGATTCAACAGGTTGCCCATGATTTAGGTGCGCCTTTTGCTGCGCCACATATTGAGCGGTGGTGTAATGGTTGGCAAGTACGCGCCCATTTTTTCGCCTATTTTAAATATGCCCAATATCAAGATGCGGCTGTGATTTTATCGGTATTGCTCAATCGCCGCCGTTTAACCGTGAGCTTGGATTGGCATGCTTATAAAGCCCACAGTTCAACAATCAATCTGGCACATTATCACCAATGGTTAACATTATTAAATGAACCACAATATGCCGATTGGGATTTATGGCGAGACAGCATGGGCGAATATGCCGATTATCAAGCCGTGGCACAGCAAACCGCACCGATTGTTTTACCCTCCCACCCTGACCACTATTGCCTAGGTAAACACATCGAACGCGCAAATTTGGGGCAACAAGACAGTGCGCCATGGATTGCTCAACACATCCGTGCCTTATTGCCTTTATATGAATCCTGTTTTTCTGCAAAATAGAAAGCAGCCACAGGTTTCAACACACAAGACAACATCAGCCATCAATGATGGGGTTTCAACTAGAAAGGAATTTTAATGAAAAAACGATGGTTTGCCTTACCCCTTCTCTTATTGGCAACAACAGCATGCTATTTTTTCTACAACGACCGCACAGGTTTACCCAAACGCCAACAAATGCTGTTACAACAGCCTCCCTTACCTGCGGATACCGTGATTACGCGCTTAGTCGTTCGCAAAGGTGCGCGTGAAATGGACGCTTACGATGCCGCAGGAAAGCTGCTGAAAACCTATCCCATTGCCTTGGGTTTTAACCCTATTGGGCATAAACAATTTGAAGGCGATGGCAAAACCCCTGAAGGCATTTACACCATCAACGACCGCAATCCCAATAGTGGGTATCACAAAAATTTAGGCATATCCTATCCCAATGAAGCCGACCGCGCGTATGCTGCTCAACAGGGTAAAAGCGCGGGAGGTGCGATTAAAATCCACGGTTTACGCAATGGTGCAGGCAGCATAGGCGCACACCATTTGCGGCGCGATTGGACACATGGTTGCATCGCCGTTACCAATCCCGAAATGGACGAATTATTTCAATATGTACAACATCAAGCCATCATTGAAATCTTGCCTTGAGCTTAACAACCCAGCCCAACCTGTTGCCCAAATAGGAAAAAGGCGATTTTCCCCAATTCAATAACTTTTCCTCAAGGGAATTGAGATGACACCCACTTTTCAGCCTAAAATCATCTTCTTTGATATTGATGACACCTTATATATTAAAGATGAACGCCGTATTGCCGACAGCACCCGTTATGCCTTACAACAACTCAAACAACAAGGTATCATCACCGCCATTGCTACAGGGCGTTCGCCTACCGTGTTGCCTGCCATCATACAAGATTTAATGCAAGAAACAGGCATTGAAATGTTGGTGAGTATTAATGGGCAATATGTGCGCCATCGGCAACACACCTTAGCCAGCTTTCCCATGCCCACCGCCTTAGTTGAACACATTGGCAATTATTTTGCTCAACAGCATATTGCTTATGCTTGTGTGTCGGATAGCCACATCAGCGTATCGCAGGAAACTGAGCCATTGCAGCAAGCCATGCGCGATTTAGGGATTCACTACACCCACACTCCCCAACGCACCATGTCTCAGCCTGTTTATCAAATGTTGGCGTTTTATCCAGAAGAACAAGATAAGCACATCTTGGCAGGTTTGCCCAATACCATCAAAGCCGTTCGTTGGCATCAGCAAGGTATTGATTTATTAGAACAACAAGGCTCAAAAGCGCGTGGTATTCAAGCCGCATTAAACCAACTGGGTTTAAACATGAATGATGCCATGGCATTTGGCGATGGCTTAAATGATAGGGAAATGTTACAAGCGGTTGGGTTGGGCGTGGCAATGGGCAATGCCCACCCTGATTTAAAAACCATTGCCCACCATATTGCACCTGCGGTAAACGAAGATGGAATTTATCGGGCATTGGTGGATTTAGGGGTGATTGCCCCTTAATGGTGTCTATCAACAATGAGCGATTAGGAGAATATGATGATGAAAGCCTATGTGATGGTTGGCTTATTAGCCATGAATCCGTTTTTAGTTTGTTGGGCAGAAAGCAAGCATTCAGTTACCACTCAGCAAACGCTGCCGCAAGCTGAACAAGAGGTATTTGCCCAAGTTGCCCCGATTTTAAACGTGCAGCCCAATCAATGGAAGCGGGCTCAATTTGATTGGAATCAGGTGGAGATACAAGGTAGGAAACTTGAAAGCAAACAGTCTTATCCAATAGAAATGGCGGTTGATGAGCAAATTGTGCAAACTTTTAAAAAGCTAGGTTGGCAAGAAGACACGATGCAAGCTGCAGATGGTGTAGGGGAAGGGTTTCGAGGATTTGCCCAACACAATAGGGTGTGTAAATTGCATTTTAGACAGTTAGATGGCATCAATGGCGCTCAAGCTATGAAAAAAATACGTTATGATGTGAGCGTTACTTGCGGTAAGAAGCCTGCTTTGTGATGAAGATGATAAAGGATGAAATAAGTGATGATGGCTTGTTTTGTCCTTTTCTTTTCCCATTCTATCCCTGTGTTACAATCGCTTTTTAATTTTTTATTGCCAAACTGTTATGCTGAATCCAGCACGTCAACTCACCGAATTGGTTCGTTTATTAGAAGAACGGGGCTATATTTTTACTGCCGACCCACAACCCATTACTGAAACTTTGCGTCATACTGAGGGCGATGCAGAAAGTAAAATCAATCGTCGCGCCGAGATGATAGACAGCGACCATAAATTGCGCGATGCCTTAACACATGTGCGTCAAGTGGGGCAGGGCTTATTATGGGGCTTAACCTTATTGTGTTTGGTGATGGGATTTGGCAGTGGTTTGGGTTTGTTGAATCAATCGGGGTTGAACTTTTTTATTGTGTTGGCAAGCGTGTTGGGTTTAAACACTGTGATGTTTGGTGTGTGGGTGGTGATGTTGTTGCTGCCCAAACACAAGCAAACATGGTTCAGCCCATCATGGTGGATACGCGGTAAAGACCCTGTTTCACAAGCTATTTTGCGTTTATACCTAGAAGCATGGCAACAGCCTAAGGCACGTTGGGCAGCAGGCAAAATCAGTCATCGGTTTTGGTTGGCAACGTTGGGCGGAATGTTGATTGCTATGCTGTTGTTATTGGTGGTGCGCCAGTATACATTTAATTGGGAAAGTACCTTGTTATCGGATAACAGCTTTATTCGTGTGGTACAAGGTTTGGCGTGGTTGCCTGAATTATTGGGTTTTCCTGTACCCGATACACAAGCCATTTTAAACAGCCGTTTACACAATCATATGGCATCGGCACGTCAATGGAGTGGCTTATTAATAGGCAGTATGGTGGTGTATGGCATGGTTCCAAGAGCGTTGGCGTGGGCATATTGTCATTGGCAAACCCGCGATGCCGCCCAGCACTTGCCTTTGGATAAACCTTATTATCAACATCTGATTCAGCAATGGCAAACGCGAGTAATTGATGCCGATACGCAAACCGAAACCGTAACCATCGTGCCCAAAATCAGCTTAAGCGATGACGGGCAAAAATGGGCGGTGATGTTGGAACGCCCTTGGGCAGAAACGCATTGGTATCGCCATGTTTTGGGGCAAGACTGGTTGGATAAAGGCACCGCCGATAGCCGTGATGCGGTGGCGCAGTTGTTGGAGCAATTACAACAGCATCGAGTGCAATTATTAATTGGAGTGCCTGCTCAAACCGTGCCTGACCGAGGCATTTTACGTCAAATCAGCCGTTTAGCTGAAGCCGCACAAAGTGGGGCGGTGGTGCAATTATTATGGGAACGTACTGACCCTGCTGATTATTTCAATCAATGGCAAAGCGCATTAAATGAACGACATATTGCTTGGCTTGCTCCTGCCCATTTTAGCCAACAAAACCGTTTATCATCTCATCAATCATGAGGGTCATTCATCATGAGCATGGAAATTGCCAAAATTTTTCTGGCGTTTATGGTATTGATTAATCCTTTTAGTGCCTTGTCTATTTTTTTGGATTTAACACAAGGTTTCAGCAAACGCGAGCGGCGGCAAGTGGCACAATTAGCTGCCATGAGCGTGTTTATTGTGATTGTGGTGTTTACCCTAACAGGAAATTGGTTGCTGAAATCTTTAGGCATCAGTGTGGGTGCTTTCCAAGTGGGTGGGGGCATTTTGGTGTTTTTAATTGCTGTGTCTATGGTGAACGGTGGGGTCAATTCAGCCAAACCCAAAATCAGCAGCACCAACGAAAGCGATGCCGAAATCAATATTAAACCGCCTGTTAAACCCGATATTGCTTCTATTGCGGTGGTGCCATTAGCCATTCCCATGATGATAGGGCCAGGGGGGATTTCCACCGTGATTATTTATTCTTCATCAGCACGTCATTATCAAGATATGTTGATGATTATTTTGGCAGGTGGGGTTAATGCGCTGGTGTGTTACGTTTGCTTGCTGATAGCGGCAAAAGTGAGTGTGTGGTTGGGTGATACAGGACAAGCCATTTTAAACCGTATTATGGGCATTTTATTAGCGGCGGTGGCGGTAGAAATCATCGTGGCAGGCTTACGCGCCTTGTTTCCCCAACTGAATGTATAGTGAAAGCGAAATATATGAGTAAACCTCTTTCTTTAGCGGTGGTAGGGCATACCAATACAGGCAAAACCTCTTTAATGCGTACCTTATTGCGCGACAGCGATTTTGGCGAAGTGAAAAACGCTGCCGCCACCACGCGCCATGTGGAACAAGCTGCCATCAGCGATGGGCATAATGTATTGGTTTATCTTTACGACACCCCGGGTTTAGAAGATGCAGGAGGCGTATTAGATTGGCTAGAAGAACACACTTCCGCGCGTTTAGATGGCGTAGAACGCCTACAACAATTTCTAGGCAGCGAAGCTGCCGCAGGCGATTTTAACCAAGAAGCCAAAGTATTGCGCCAATTACTACAAAGCGATATGGCATTGTATGTGATTGATGCGCGTGAACCCGTGTTAAACAAATACAAAGATGAATTAACCGTTTTATCGTGGTGCGCCAAGCCCGTGATGCCCGTGTTTAACTTTATTCAAGGGCAAAACCTAGATGAATGGAGCACCATGCTGGCACGGCGTACCCTACACGTTTATAGCGGTTTTGACACCGTTGCCTTTGATTTTGAAGGCGAACTGCGTTTATGGGACAACCTTGCCACCATGCTCCCTGAACGCGACATTCTCGACCACTTAATCGCATTGCGCCGCCGTGAATGGCAACAACTGGCTGCCGAAGCCAAACGCGACATTGCCCATTTCCTCTTAGACGTTGCCGCTTTCAAACAAGAAATTGCCGAACACGAACCACCCGAAACCGTTTTACATACCATGCAAGAAGCCGTGCGCCAACTTGAGCGACATATGCAACAACAACTGTTTCACCATTACCGTTTCTACCACAGCGAAATCGACACAGGCGATTGGGCATTAAAAGCCTTTCGCCAAGACCCATTCGATACCGAACTTTTGAAAGAATACGGCATTCGCACAGGCACAGGCGCAGCTACGGGCGCACTGATAGGCTTAGGCGTAGATATGATGACCTTAGGCGGCTCATTGGGCTTAGGCACCGCGATTGGGGGCGTGTTGGGCGGCGTGTTGCCCAATATGCAAACCATTAGCGACAAATTATCAGGCAAACAAACTCTCCACATCGACCCAGAAACCCTCACCTTATTAGCTGCCCGCGCATTAGATTTATTACACGCCATTCAACAGCGTGGGCATGCTGCCCAAAATCCCATTCAAATGGTGAGCGGTAAAGCCCCTTGGCAGCCTTCACGCTTGCCTGCCGAATTAAACAAAGCGCGTAGCCAGCCCAAATGGTCGTCATTAAATACCCAACAAGCCGAATTGAGCCATCGTGAACGCTTTGAAAACGCAGCGATTTTGGCAACAAAATTGCCGTAATGAAGTTAAATAACAAAAAAATAACATTTTTATAAAATCCTAACTTGATTTGTTATTTTCTTTCAAAATAAGCATTGACCTCGTTCACCGCTTTCGCGATAATACGCACATCAAGTTGCTGCAGTAACAACTTGGTAGTTTCTCCTCTATTTCTCCTTTGTAGACTTGGCACATATTCATTTGAATGTGTGCATTTTTTTGTCTTTAAATTTTCTAAAAACAACATTTTTTCTGTTTTAAAACGAATAAATATTCTTTTTTGTGGTTTATTTGTAAATAAGCACAGAATGATTGAAAAAATCATGAATAAGTTATTGACGAGTGAAAAGCATTTGAGGCATAATGCAAACCGTTGAGTAGCTCATTAACTACTCAGTAGTTTCTCCTCTATTTCTCCTTTGTAGACTTGGCACACATTCCAACGAATGTGTGTTTTTTTTGTCTATTGTGAACATAAGCGAACAAATGTTCATTTAAACTTCTAATTGCAACAACCAATCTTCTTTCACTTCCTCCATCACCACATAGCTGCGGCTTTCGCTGGCAGCAGGCAGATGCAACAAAATATTGCCCAACATATCCCGATATGCCGACATATTCGGCAAACGCACCTTGATTAAATAATCATATTCACCTGATACCAAATGACATTCCATGATTTGTGGCACTTTCAGCACCTCACGGCGGAATTCCTCAAAGATATTGCCTGATTTGGATTGTAGTTTGATTTCAACAAATACCAGCAAATCTTGTCCTAAAGCGTGTGGGTTGAGATGGGCATGATAGCCTGTGATGATGCCTTCTCGCTCTAGGCGGCGCACGCGCTCAGTAACAGGCGTGGTAGATAAGCCTACTTTATCCGCTAATTCGGTCATGGGAATGCGCGCATTTTGTTGCAAGATGTGCAAAATTTTGCGGTCGGTTTTGTCTAAGTCTTTCATGTGGTTTTCCACTATAAAAAGTAAGATAAATAGGATTTATGGTGATATTTATATCAAATTTTGGTGAATAAAACTATGATTTTTTGTTTAGACTGATGGTGTTCACTATCAATAAAACAGAAAGAGATTGCCATGAAAGTAGTGGTATTGGGTGCAGGGGTGGTGGGAGTGAGTACAGCATGGTTTTTGCGCCAAGCAGGGCATGAGGTTACGGTGATAGACCGTGCCGAAGCGGTGGCAATGGAAACCAGTTTTGCGAATGCTGGGCAGTTATCGTTTGGTTATACCACACCTTGGGCAGCACCGGGGATTCCGCAAAAGGCGGCAAAGTGGTTGTTGAAAGCGCATTCGCCTTTAATTGTGCGTTGGGACGGCAGTGGCTTTCAACTTCGGTGGTTAAAACAGATGTTGCAAAATTGCACCGAAAGCCGTTATCGCTTAAATAAGGAGCGTATGGTGCGGGTGTCAGAATATAGCCGTGCGTTATTTGCGAAACTGGAAGCGGAATTGGGCTTGGATTTTGAAGGGCGTAAAAAAGGTACGCTGCAAATTTTTCGCACGGATAAGGAGGTGCAAGGGGCGAAAAAGGATATGGCGGTGTTGGCAGAATATGGTGTGCCGTTTACGGAATTGAGCGCAGCAGATTGTGTGCAATATGAGCCTGCTTTGGCAAATGTGGTGCATAAGTTGGCAGGAGCTTTGCATTTGCCCAATGATGCAACGGGAGATTGCCATTTGTTTACGACTCGTTTGGCGGCGTTGTGTCGGGAGCAAGGGGTGCGGTTTGTGTTTAATCATGCTATTGAGCGTTTTGAATTGAGTGGGAAGCGGATTCAAGCGGTGTATGCGGGTGGGAAACGGTGGGAGGCTGAGCATTTTGTGTGTGCTTTGGGCAGTTTTAGTCGCCCCTTATTGATGCAGTTGGGTTTGGATGTGCCTGTTTATCCTGTGAAAGGGTATTCGATTACGTTGCCTGTGGTGCAATCGGATGCCGCGCCTCAATCTACGGTGTTAGATGAAACGTATAAGGTGGCGATTACGCGCTTTAATGAACGGATTCGGGTGGGCGGTATGGCGGAGTTGTCGGGGTATCAGCTGAGGTTGAACCCCAAACGGCGCGAAACGTTGGAGTTGGTGGTGCAAGATTTGTTTCCATACGGTGGTGATGTGCGCCAAGCAACGTTTTGGAGTGGTTTGCGTCCAATGACGCCTGATAGTACGCCGATTATTGGAGCAAGTGCTTGGGAGAATTTAACGTTAAACACGGGGCATGGGACTTTGGGTTGGACGATGTCGCTGGGTTCAGGCAAGTTAGCAGCAGATATCGTGAGTCAAACGCCAACAGAAATTCGTTCTGATGATTTGGGCTTATATCGTTATGGGTGAATTCACAAATGAAGTGGATTCGCTATATCGTTAAATTGACGGTATTCAAGCTAGGCAGGCTGGGCTAAAATCTCAGCCTATTATTGTTTTTGTGAGTAAGGAATTCATTATGCGTCCTTTGCGGGCTGAAATCCGTTTGCATTATTTGCGGCAGAATTATCAAACTTTGAAACAAATTCATGGCAATAAGTTGTTGGCGGTGGTCAAGGCGAATGCTTATGGGCATGGTGCGGTGCGTTGTGCGCATGCGCTGGCGGATTTGGCAGATGGTTTTGCGGTGGCGAGCATTGAGGAGGCGATTGAGTTGCGTGAGCATGCGATTCAACAGCCTATTTTGTTGTTGGAAGGGGTGTTTGAAGCAGCAGAATATGCGTTGGTTGACCAATATAATTTGTGGGTAACGGTGGCGAATCAATGGCAATTAGAAGCCTTGTTGAACCACAGTTGGAAACAGCCTGTGAAGGTATGGTTGAAGATGGATTCGGGTATGCACCGAGCGGGTTTTTTCCCACATAACTATGCGGCAGCTTATACAGCGTTAAAGCAGAGCGATAAGGTGGCGGATATTGTGAAGATGACGCATTTCTCTTGCGCTGATGACGCAGAGAGTGATTTAACCGATATGCAAATGGCGGCGTTTGATATGGGGGTGGAAGGCTTGGCAGGCGAGGAAAGTTTAGCCAATTCGCCTGCGATGCTGGCTTATCCGCGCGCACGGCGTGATTGGGGTAGGGCAGGTATTGCTTTGTATGGTGCGGATCCGTTTTTGGAAAACGACCCCCGTTTTAAACCTGTGATGCGTTTGGTGAGTAAGGTATTTGGAGAACGGGTGTTGCAGCCGCATGAACCTGTGGGCTATGGAGCGGCATTTTATACGAAGCGTTCAACACGTGTGGGTTTGGCGGCGTGTGGTTATGCTGATGGTTATCCGCGTCATGCGCCTAGCGGCACGCCTGTTGCCATTAAAGGACACCGCAGCCGTATTATTGGACGGGTGTCTATGGATATGCTCACGATGGAATTGGCAGATTCGCATGAAGGCATAGGCGATGAAATCGAATTTTGGGGCGACCAAATCAGTGTGAATGAAGTGGCACAAGCAGCTGGTACGATTGCTTATGAATTGCTTTGCCATGTGAAACGCGCCAAATTTGTTTATATTGATTAATACGAGTATTGATGATGACTGAAACCGCAACTTTAGCCCTAACCAAACAATTAATTGCCGAACCATCGGTAACGCCTGATGATAAGCATTGCCAAACCTTATTAGCCGAGCGTTTACAAGCCATCGGTTTTACCATTGAAGCCTTCCATTTTGGGCAAACAAAAAACATTTGGGCGCGTAAAGGTACAACTGAACCCGTATTGTGTTTTGCTGGGCATACGGATGTGGTGCCGAGCGGACCTGTGGAAAAATGGACATCGCCACCATTTGAACCCACAGAGCGCGAGGGTAAATTATATGGGCGCGGTGCTGCCGATATGAAAACCAGTATTGCCGCTTTTGTTACCGCGTGTGAACGCTTTGTGGCACAGCATCCGCAACATCAAGGCAGCATTGCGCTGTTGATTACTTCTGATGAAGAAGGCGATGCCCATGATGGTACAACTAAAGTGGTTGATGCGTTGCAAGCGCGAGATGAAAAAATTGATTATTGCATTGTAGGCGAACCAACTGCGGTGAATCAATTAGGCGATACCATTAAAAATGGGCGGCGAGGGTCGCTATCGGGCAATTTGGTCATTAAAGGCAAACAAGGGCATATTGCCTATCCACATTTAGCCAAAAATCCTACCCATTTATTCGCACCTGCTTTAGCCGAATTGGTGGCAATGGAATGGGACCAAGGCAATGATTATTTTCCGCCCACAGGTTTTCAAATTTCCAATATCCATGCAGGCACAGGTGCAACGAATGTGATTCCCAGCACTTTAACCGTGCAATTTAACTTCCGCTTTTCCACGGAATCAACCGAAAGCAGTTTAAAACAACGGGTGCATACGGTGTTGAATCAACATGGTTTGGATTATGATTTAACTTGGTCGTTATCGGGGCAGCCGTTTTTGACCGAAGCAGGGCGTTTAACTGAAGTGGCGCAACAGGCGATTGCGGAAGTGTGTGGGGTGGAGGCAGAATTATCCACTTCTGGCGGCACTTCAGATGGGCGTTTTATCAAAGCGATTGCGCGTGAATTGATTGAGCTAGGACCAGTGAATGCCAGTATTCATCAGATTGATGAGCATATTGAACTGGCAGCCATTCCGCAGTTGTCGGCGATTTATGAAGCCATGCTCAAACGCTTATTGTGATGGAACATTTTGTTTGCCATTACACGGCAGCCAGTTACGCCCAAATTGCGTTTGCATGGAATGGGCAACACGCAGAGCAATTTGTTGATGCTCATCTTGGCTTTCGCCGCGAAGTGATTGCGTATTGTTTGGCACATAGTGAAACGGTTCCTACTGCATTATGGCGTGATTTGTTTTGGGCAGAAGCTGAATATTCGCGTGAAGCATGGAGTGTGCTGGCAGATTTTCATGTATTGGCGCAACATTTGTTAATCAGCGGTGGCGTGGCGGTATTAGATGATTTTGTGGTAGGTTTTAGTGCTTCATTCGATACTTATGCCAGTTGCCAAAGTTTGGAATTGCCATTGCCCATTATTTTAAGGTGTTTACCTGTTTTGAAACAGCGATGGCAAAATAGCCCAAGTGGTTTGCAAAAAAATCGTTATGAAGGCACACTATCATTGTTTACCGATTTATTGAATCGGCAATGTCAAAAAGGAGGCTGACAAATGTCCACAAAAAAATTGTTTAAATCCGATACCAATAAAATGCTGTCTGGCGTGTGTGGTGGCTTGGCGGAATATTTCGGTTGGGACGCGAGCTTGGTGCGCTTGGGCGTGGTGGTATTAACGCTGGTAACCAGTTTTGCTTTGGTGCTGGTGTATATTGCGGCTGCCATTATTTTGCCGTATAAAAGCCAATTATAAGGAAGCAATCGGATACTCAGTATCCGATTATTTTATTTATTCTATTTAGGGCAACTTGTAGCGTTATGCGCTTGTGTTGCCCTGTGTGTGGAAACATCTTAAAGGAAGTCCCATCATGAGCCTAAAAAACCGCCATTTTTTAAAATTGTTAGACTTTAGCCCTGCTGAAATTGTGGCGTTGTTGGATTTAGCCGCCGAATTAAAAGCGGCGAAAAAGGCAGGGCAGGAGCAGCAATATTTAAAAGGTAAAAACATTGCGCTTATCTTTGAAAAAACCTCTACCCGTACCCGTTGTGCATTTGAAGTTGCGGCGCGTGATCAAGGGGCGGGGGTTACCTATTTAGAGCCGAGTGGCAGCCAAATTGGGCATAAGGAGAGCATTAAAGATACCGCGCGTGTGTTGGGGCGGATGTATGATGGCATTGAATATCGTGGTTTTGGGCAAGCGGTGGTGGAAGAGTTGGCGGCTTATGCGGGCGTGCCGGTGTTTAATGGCTTAACCGATGAGTTTCACCCCACGCAAATGCTGGCAGATTTGCTGACCATGCGTGAACATTGTGCCAAACCATTAAACCAGATTGCTTATGCTTATGTGGGCGATGCCCGTTATAACATGGGTAACTCTTTATTGTTGGCAGGGGCATTATTGGGCATGGATGTGCGAATTGGTGCGCCACAAGCCTTGTTGCCATCAGCCGATATTATTGCGAAAGCCCAAGCCCTTGCCGAGCAAACAGGGGCGCGTATTTTGCTCACGGAAGATGTTGCCGAAGCAGTAAAAGGGGTGGATTTTATTCATACCGATGTATGGGTCAGCATGGGCGAGCCTGTTGAAGTATGGCATGAACGCATTGCGTTATTAAAAGATTATCGTGTTACGCCTGAATTGATGGTAGCGGCGCAGAATTCTGATGTGAAATTTATGCATTGTTTGCCTGCGTTTCATAATCGGGAAACCAAAGTGGGCGAATGGATTTATGAAACCTTTGGCTTAGATGGCGTGGAAGTTACGGAAAAGGTGTTTGAAAGTCCTGCCAGTATTGTGTTTGACCAAGCGGAAAACCGTATGCACACGATTAAAGCAGTGTTGGTGGCGAGTTTGGGCGATTAATCATTAGGGTGGATGAGAAAAGAGTTGGGCAGCGATGCCCAACTTTGTTTTTGTCGGCTTGCTAAAGGTGGGCATAAACCTTGAGTCGTTGATGTTATTGCCCGCGTAAAAACAGGGTGTCTAATTCTTTTAAACTTAAACGTACCCAAGTGGGACGACCGTGGTTGCATTGGTTGCTGCGGGGGGTGTTTTCCATATCGCGCAATAAGGCGTTCATTTCAGGCAAGGTCAGTTGGCGACCTGCTCGAATCGAGCCATGACATGCCATGGTGGATAAGATTTGGTTTTCTCGGGCGGCGATGGTGTGTGATGTGCCAATTTGGGCAAATTCATGCAAGATTTGGCGGCTTAATTCCGCAACATCGGCTTTGCTTAACATGTGTGGTACAGCACGCACGGCAATGGTGTGGTTGCTTAGGGCGGATAAATCCAAACCAAATTGTTTGATGCTGTCGCCATGTTCGGCAAGGGCTGCCATTTCTTCATGGCTGGCAGTAAAACTTACGGGAATCAATAGGGCTTGGCTAGCCAATGCGCCTGCTTGTGCGCGTTGGGCTTTCATTTTTTCATAATTAACACGTTCCGCCGCCGCGTGCATATCC
The DNA here is from genome assembly GCA_041855125.1 of Neisseria sp. GTDB lineage: Bacteria > Pseudomonadota > Gammaproteobacteria > Burkholderiales > Neisseriaceae > Neisseria. The sequence goes on from JBHADP010000129.1 coordinate 15,482, forward strand.
ACTAAAATCAAGCTGTCTTCCGCTTGCGCTAAAATATAAATGCCTAATAATTGAGCAATAGCAAAGCCTAATGGCGGTAATTCCGCAGAAGAGTTGGGCGGAGAGGATAAGGGCGATGGGGTGGGTGTGCCAAAACGCTGTTGTTCTAATTGTTGCAACTCGGGGTCGCCATCATCTTTTTGATAGAGTGTGGCATAGGTGTTGAGCGCGGCTTGGCTTTCGCGTAATGATAAGCTGCGTTGCTGGGGAATACGCGCAGTAGGTGTATAGGCAACGGGGGTGGATTTTTTGGTGGGGACAGGTTGGGGCGCAAGAGTGGTCGGTGTGGTGATGTCGGCAGAGAGGGGCAGCAAACTGGCAGCGTGGCTGATGCTTTCAGTTTGGTCGGCACGGGTTTGGTCGAGGGTTTTATTCAGTGTGTGGAACACCAGTTGATGCACCGCTTGGCTATCGCGAAACCGTACTTCGGCTTTGGTGGGGTGAACATTCACATCAACGGCTTCGGGCGGCAGTTCTAAAAATAAAACATAAGCAGGCGCAAGCTGTTGATGTAAAACATCGCGATAGGCTTGTTTCACCGCATGTTGCATCACTTTATCGCGCACAAATCGATGATTGATAAAACAATATTGTTTCTCACTTTTGCCTTTGGTAAAGGTGGGCTTGGCAACCATGCCGTGTAAACGCAAGGTGTTGTGTGTGTTATCTAAAGGCAAAGCGGCTGCCACAAATTCTTCGCCCACAATGACGCTGATGCGTTGTGCTAATGTTTGGCTCGGGTAGTGAAACACGGTTTTGCCATCACGTTTTAAGCTAAACGCAATATGTGGATAAGCCAATGCCAAGCGTTCTACGACTGTGGCGCAATGGGCATATTCGGTGGCTTCGGTTTTGAGAAACTTGCGCCGCGCAGGGGTGTTGAAAAATAAATCGGTCACTTCCACTGTGGTGCCAACAGGGTGTGAGGCAGCAGAAACATCGCTTAATGTGCCATCAACTGCCCGAATCATGGCTGCATAATCGTTGTCCTTTTGCCGACTGGTTAAGCTCAAACGGCTCACAGAAGCAATGCTCGCCAAACCTTCGCCGCGAAATCCCATGCTGGTAACGTGTTCTAAATCATTCAAACACGCAATTTTGCTGGTGGCATGGCGCGATAGCGCAAGCGGTAAATCGTCTGCATGAATGCCTGCACCATTGTCGCGCACACGAATCAATTTAATGCCGCCTTGAGCCAGCTCTACGCTGATTTCCGTTGCACCTGCATCAATGCTGTTTTCTAATATTTCTTTTAGCGCATTGGCAGGACGTTCCACCACTTCGCCTGCGGAAATTTGATTGATTAAATGGTCGGGAAGGGGGGCAATGCGTTTCATAAAGGCTAAAATCGTGAAGAGAAAAGGTTGATTATAACCTTTTCAGCTTTTCACACACAGCAGGTTCAATCCGCATGGTATGGTGGCTTTAGCATGAAAAAACGGTCTATTGCAAACCATAGACCGTTGTGAACAACAATAAATTCTTAAGATTTTGTGCGTTTTGCCCGAATCACTTCAATCACGGCAGGCAAAACCGAAATCACAATAATGGCAATCAGCACCAAACCCAAATTCTTTTTCACAAATTCAGTGTTGGCAAAGAAATAACCAATATAAGAAAACAGCACCACCCACAACACCGCACCAATCACGTTATAACGGATAAACTTGCCATAATCCATTTTTGCCATGCCTGCCACAAAAGGCGCAAACGTGCGTACAATCGGCACAAAACGCGCAATAATAATGGTTTTACCCCCATATTTTTCATAAAACGCATGGGTTTTATCCAAATAGCTACGTTTAAAAATCTTAGAATCAGGATTGGCAAACAGCTTTTCACCAAAATACTTACCAATCATAAAATTCACCGCATCGCCAATAATGGCGGCAGCAATCAATAATGCCACCATCAAATGAATATTCATGCTTCCAATGGCAGCAATCCCTCCAGCAGCAAACAACAAAGAATCACCAGGTAAAAAAGGCGTTACCACCAAGCCCGTTTCACAAAATACAATTAAAAACAAAATGGCATAAATCCACACACCATATTGCGCAGCCAAAGAAACCAAATGTTGGTCAATATGCAGAATAAAATCAATTATTGTTGCAATCACAATCGCCTATCCCAAAGAAAAATCAGCGCGTATTCTAAATTAAAAGCAGAAAACCGCCAATAAAGCGATGCAGAAAGGTTTAATCCCCGTTAAAAAACACGTACAATCAGCACGATTTTCTTTTATTTTCCTTTTAACACTTTTTCAGACATCCGTGAACCAACTAATTTTCGATTTCGCGCGCCACGATTATCCCAATTTTGACAAATTTCTCGGTACATCCAATGGCGAGTTACTCTACATCCTACAACAACAACAAGACCAGTTTATTTATGTATGGGGCGAAACAGGCTCAGGTAAAAGCCACCTACTCCAAGCATGGGTGGCACAAGCATTAGAGGCAGGGCATCAAGCCGCCTATATTGACGCCACCACCATGCAATTAGACGACAGCGCATTAGATTGGGAATACCTTGCCGTTGATCAAGTGGATAAACTGCAAGCCAGCGAGCAAGCCATCTTGTTTGCCGTATTTAACCGTTGCCGCAATAGCGGGAACGGCTTTTTATTGCTCAGCGCCGATGTCCCCCCCTCCCAACTCACCATACGCGAAGACTTACGCACACGCATGGGTTATTGCTTGGTATATGATGTGAAGCCACTCAACGACCAAGAAAAAATCAATGCCCTCATCAGCCTTGCCGAAGCCAGACAACTCACGGTTGAGCCTGAAATTTTCCATTATTTACTCAACCATTGGCGGCGCGATATGGACAGCCTGATGCAAATGCTAGAAACCCTCACCGATTATGCTGCCATCACCCGTAAACGCATCACCTTGCCCCTTTTGCGTCAACTGCTCAAACAGCAGGAAAACCAAATCTATTTCAACACACAAGACAACACATAAATAAAATACCGTCCATGAGGACGGTTTTGAAAACCCCAAAGGAATACTGATGAAAAACCTTGCCATCTTTGATTTAGACAACACCCTAATTAACACCGACTCCGACCATTCATGGCCACAATATTTAATGAAAAAAGGCGTGGTGGATATTGCATACACCCAAGCGCAAAACGACAAATTTTATCGAGATTATCAACAAGGCTGTTTAAACATCGATGAATTTCTCAAATTTCATTTGGCACCCTTGAGCCGTTTTAGCCAAGCCGAGCTGGCACAAATGCACCGTGAATTTACTGCCGAATTTATCGAACCCCATATCTCTGATATGGCAAAACAACTGGTGGCAAGCCATCGTGAGGCAGGCGATGAACTGCTCGTGATTTCATCTACCAATGAATTTATCATCACGCCCATTTGCCATTTATTTGGCATCCACCACATCATTGG
>JBHADP010000130.1:0-11643 GCA_041855125.1 Neisseria sp.
AAGTTTGCTGGTGTTGATGCCTACGGGCGGTGGCAAATCGTTGTGTTATCAAATTCCTGCCTTGATGCGTGAAGGGGTGGCGATTGTGGTGTCGCCTTTGATTGCGTTGATGAACGACCAAGTGGCAAATTTGCAAGCCACAGGGGTACATTGTGCGGCATTGCACAGTGGCACCACGCCTGATGAAGTACGTCAAATTGCGGCGGATATTAATAATGGCAGTTTGAAGTTATTGTATGTGTCGCCTGAACGTTTGGTGGGCGAGCGTTTTTTACGGTTTTTAGATACCACGCCTGTTAGTTTGTTTGCCATTGATGAAGCCCATTGTGTGAGTCAGTGGGGGCATGACTTTCGTCCTGAATATCAACAGCTTGCTTTGTTAGCCGAGCGCTATCCCCATGTTCCGCGTATTGCGCTAACGGCAACGGCAGACAGTGAAACCCGTGCCGATATTAAACATTATCTGCATTTAAGCGATGCGCCTGAATTTGTGTCCAGTTTCGACCGCCCTAATATTTATTATCAAGTGATTGAAAAGAATAATGGTAAGAAACAATTATTGGAGTTTATTCAAGGGCAAATGCGTGGGCAAAGCGGAATTGTGTATTGTTTGAGCCGTAAAAAAGTGGAAGATGTGGCGGAATTTTTGCGTTCGCATGGTTTAACGGCGGTTCCCTATCATGCGGGTATGAGCATGGCGGAGCGTGAAGCGGCACAACATCGTTTTACGCATGAAGACCATATCATTGTGGTGGCAACGGTGGCGTTTGGGATGGGCATTGATAAACCTGATGTGCGTTTTGTGGCGCATTTGGATATGCCGCAAAGTATTGAGCATTTTTATCAGGAATCGGGGCGGGCAGGGCGTGATGGTTTGGCGGCGGCCAGTTGGTTGTGTTATGGATTAAATGATTGGGTGATTTTGCGTGAACGTATCCACATGAGCAACAGCGATAGTTTTCAAAAAAATATTGAATTGCAAAAACTGGACAGTATGCTGGCGGTCTGCGAAACGGCAGATTGTCGCCGTGTGTTGTTGTTAAAGCATTTTGGGCAAGACAGCCAAGCCTGTGGGCATTGTGATAATTGTTTGCAACCGCCTGTGCGCTTTGATGGAACAGAGGTGGTGCAGAAGTTGTTAAGCTGTGTGTATCGGGTGGGGCAACGTTTTGCGGCAGGTTATGTGATTAATGTGTTGCGCGGTAAAGCCGATGAGTGGATTCAAAGCAATGGGCATCAGAAGTTATCCACTTATGGGATTGGCAAGCATTTAAGTGATAAAGAATGGCGCAGCATTGTGCGCCAATGTATTAGCTTGGGTTTTTTAAATGTGGATTCGCTCAATTATCACGCGCTTTCGCTCACCGAGCAGGCGCGTGAAGTGTTGAAAGGCGAATTGTCGGTGTGGTTACGCCCATTAAAACGCGCCAAAGCCAGCCCCACCGCCAAACCGCAAACCGAATGGCTCCGCACCGAGCGCGAAGAACGTTTATGGCAAGCCCTACGCGCATGGCGTATTCAACAAGCTCAAGCATTGAATGTACCTGCTTATGTGATTTTTCACGACCGCACGTTGCAAAGCATTGTGCAAACCGTGCCGCAAACGCTGGCAGATTTGGGGCAGATTTATGGTTTGGGTGAAGCGAAGGCACAAAAATATGGTGCGGATATTGTGGCAATTTGCACCGAACACAGCCGCCTTGAGGCTTAACGCCGCGCTTTGAGTACCACTTGACCTTGTTGATTGAGCAATTCCAGTTGTTGCCCTTGAATACGGTATTGCACACTGCTTTCTAAGGCACGGATAATATGGCGGTCATTTTCCATGGCTTGCGGTTCACACATCATTAAGGTGGAAGCAACGGCTGCAATTTTGAGTGTGTGGTCTTGTTGTTGATAGCCGCCAAATAATCGATTGCAACCTGCATAAGCGTGAAAACGCTGTTGTTGTGCATCAAATTTTAAGAGGGCTTTGGGGTGGGAAAGGGCGGTTTGGTTGGCTTCATAGAGCTGCCAATCGCCTGCTAAAGAAGCGGGTGTGTTTGAAGAAGTCATAGGGGTAGAACAGGCTGTGAGGAATGTACAGAGTAAACCAGAGAGAATCAAAGAGTGTTTCATTGTAAGTTCCATAAAAGAGATGATAAGGGAAATGCTACTATAAAAAAGGGAATTAAATTTGAAAACGCCCTCTTTTGATGGATAAACCATTGGGGTTGAGTTGATGGGCTAAACCTTGGTTGCGTAGGGCATGAGTGAGCGCAACTGCCAAACCATCAGCCGCATCGGCTTGTGGTGTGCCTGATAAGCCCAACATATTTACGACCATATGCTGTACCTGTTCTTTGGCTGCCTTGCCTTGCCCCACCACCGCTTGTTTCACTTGCAAAGCGGTGTATTCATATACAGGCAAATCGCGCAACACCAATGCTGCCATTGCCGCCCCCCGCGCTTGTCCGAGCATCAGCGTTGCCGCAGGATTGGCATTCACAAACACTTTTTCCATAGCAGCTTGTTGAGGACGATAGGTGCTGATGATTTCGCCTAAATGTTCCACAATGATGCGTACTCGTCCTGCCAATTCATCGTTGGGTATGGTTTTGATACAACCCGATGCCACATAAAAATGTTCACGCCCAATCACATCTATCACGCCAAAGCCTGTGATGCGGCTGCCAGGGTCGATGCCTAAAATCCGTAAAGGTTTGTGCTTCATGTTGTTCTGCTCAAGGAAAGAGCATCATTATAACGTGAAATGGGGCGTGAACTTGCCTTGCACCCTGTCATAAATCAGGTTATAACTCAAATTATGAGTGAACTTGTTGGGGTGTTATATCATGCCTTTAAAAAATAAATTGCCTCGTCCCATGTTGCCCGATACCACGCGGGAAGAAATTTGGTCGCGCGAAAGTTATCATTTGCTGAAAATCATGTCGGAATTTTTGGAAGCAGGCGAGGAATTACGCGCCATTCAGCCTGCGGTCAGCATTTATGGCAGTGCGCGCACGCCTGTTGACCACCCTGAATATGGGTTTGCTGAAAGTTTGGCGCGTAAGTTGTCTGATGCAGGGTTTTCGGTGATTTCGGGCGGTGGGCCGGGCATTATGGAAGCGGCAAATAAGGGCGCATTTGCAGGTAAAAGCCCTGCGGTGGGTTTGAATATTGAATTGCCCCATGAGCAACGCGCCAACCCCTATCAGGATTTGTCGGTGAAATTTCGCCATTTTTTTCCGCGCAAAGTGATGTTTGTGAAACACGCGGTGGCGTATGTGGTGATGCCAGGGGGATTTGGCACTTTAGATGAGTTGTTTGAAAGTTTAACTTTAATGCAAACGGGCAAAACGCCACGCCGCCCTGTGATTTTGGTGGGGGAAGATTTTTGGCGGGGCTTGGTGGATTGGTTGCGTGAACAATTATTGGCGCGTCATTTTATTCATGCAGATGACCTGAATTTATTTGAAATTGTGGACGATGAAGACGAGATTGTGCGTAAAATATTTGCACATTATGAGATTTGTGCAGGTGGCTTTTGCGTAGAACCGAAAGTGGATTGGGAACTGGGTTTGTAGGACAATATCGGTCTAATACTATATTGGGTGGCACACCAGCATTGAGTTGTTTGTTATCTTAATGCTGGTGTTGTCCTTATCATGTTGAAATAGAAGGTAGTTCATGACACAAAAAACACAGGCGGAACGCCACGATTGGCGCGCGCAGGAAATGTTGCTGCTGCAACAAGTGATTCAAAATTTGGGCAAAGATGAGGGCGCACATCATACGGCATTAAAAATTATGTTGCAGTTGATGAGTGAATTTTTTGGTTTGAATCAAGGGCGGATTGTGTTGCAACACACCGATGATGAAAACGCTTCGATTTATTATTCGTATGGTTTATCGCCTGCTCAAATTGAACGCGGTGTGTATGCGCCCCATGAAGGCATCACGGGGGCGGTGTTGGCACATTCTTATATGATTATTGTGGACGATATTCATAAAGACCCTTCGTTTCTCGACCGTGCCATTTTGCGCGATGAGTTTCCGCCTGAACAAACCATGTTTATTGCCCTCCCGATTGCTGCACACAACCGCACTTTTGGCGTGTTGGCGTGTCATCGGGCGCGTTTAAGCCCTCGTCCGCTGCATGACGATATTTCTCTTTTGCGGATTTTGGCAACATTGGTGGGGCAGTTATTGTATATCCATGAAAACAATGAAGCGCGTCAACAATTATTGCAAACGCAAAATCAAAAATTAAAACAAACGCTGCAATCACATAGCCGCCGTTATGGCATTGTGGGTTCGTCTGCGCCATTACTCAAAGCGGTGAGTGAATTGGAACGAGTAGCACACAGTAATGCCAATGTGTTGTTGCTGGGCGAAAATGGCACAGGCAAGGAAATGTTTGCCCGCACTTTGCACACCGCCAGCCGCCGTGTGGGACAGCCGTTTATTAAAGTGAGCTGCCATAATGTCGATGAAGATGAGCTGAGTCGTGAAATTTTTGGTTGGGGCAATCAAGCAGGTTTGTTGGAACAAGCCGATGGTGGCACGCTCTTTTTTGATGAAATTGCCGCGTTTTCACCCAACCAACAAAACCGCTTATTGCGCGTGTTACAAGAAAATACCGTGATGCGTTTAGATGGACGCAAGCCCATTAATATTAATGTGCGTATTATCACGGCAACCGAATATGATTTGGCGGCAGAAGTGGAAGCGGGGCGTTTTGATGCCGATTTATATTACCGCCTCTATGTTGTTCCCATTCATTTACCACCTTTACGCGAGCGGCGCAGCGATATTCCTGAATTGGTGGCGTATTTCTTGCATCAAATCAATCGGGAAACAGGGCGCAATCTGAATTTAACCGCCGAAGCCGTAGAACAGCTACAACACCACACTTGGCCGGGTAATGTATATGAACTGCATCAGTTTTTACAACAACTGGTGGCGGAAACCGAAGGCAATTTAGCCGATGAACAACAAGTATGGCGTTTACTCAATCAATTATCGACCGTGCCGATTGCCAGCGCGTTTCCCAAACCTTCTTCGCATCGTCGCCCGAATAAATTGCAAGGATTTTCGATTCAAGGCAACCAAGCCCGCCCTTATTTACAAGCCGATTCTCATTCCCTAGAAAAAATCGAAGAAACTTTGGCTTATTGTCGGGGCAATAAAACTCAAGCCGCACAAATGCTTGGCTTATCAACCCGCCAGTTGTATTATCGTTTGGAAAAACTCAAACAAGAAAAAGAAAGCCAAAAATCTTCCTAACCGTTATGACCCACAAAGGAGCAAGCACGATGAGTAACATCATTACCCAAACTCTGAGTTATACCGATTCACAAGGCGTTACCTTACAAAGCCATTTTTGCTATCCGAGTGATGCCACACAAGCCGTGCCTGCGGTTTTGGTGGCACCTGAATGGTGGGGTTTGAGTGAACACGCCAAACACAGCGCCGAACGCCTTGCCGTAGCAGGCTATGCCGCGCTGGCGATGGATTTATACGGCAACGCCTTACTCACCGACAACGGCAGCATTGCCAACGACAACATGATGTATCTACTCAACCACCCTGAAGTATTGGCAGAACGCACCCGCTTGGCGCGTGAAGCCCTACAAGCGCAAGCCCAAGTGAACCGCAATCAAATGGCAGCCATTGGTTTTTGCTTTGGAGGCAAAGTGGTATTGGATATGGCAAGACGTGGCGAAGCCTTACAAGCCGTGTGCAGTTTCCATGGCAACTTAAGCCCTGCCCAAGCAGCACAAGCAGGTGTGATTCAAGCAGAAATCTTAGTGGAACATGGCAAACTAGACACCCTCACCACACTTGATGATGTAGCCGCTTTCCGTGCCGAAATGGACAATGCAGGCGTGCGCTACCATATCGACATCTTCCCTCAAGCCAAACACGGCTTCACCAATCCCCAAGCCACCGCCAACGGACAAAAAAATGGCGTGGACTTTTTGGATTACCACCCCGAAGCCGCCGAAACCGCTTGGCAAAATATGTTGAACCTCTTAGCCAAAACATTTGCATAAAGAAAAGGTCGGGTAATCTCCCTGACCTTATTATCAATTTTTTTCTCTAAGTATTTGAATCATTTCTTTTAGTGTAATTAATTCACGTTCTTTTTGTTCTAATAACTCATGTTGGTGTTGAATAATCAATTTTAATTTATCAATTTCCATTGCTAATTCAGTTGAGCCATTATAAAGATTGATATTGTTCATACCATTGGCGTTATTTTCTCCAATCAGTAAAACGATACCCTGTTCATGTTCTTGGAGCAATTCAATCGCATCCATTTCAAAAATTTCGGCGATTTGTTGCAACCTTGGAATTGTTAATTGGGTTTCACCTCTTTCAATTTTTGAATATCCATTTGTGGACATTTGTAATTTTTCAGCCATATGTTCTTGAGACCACTTTTTTAATTCTCTCATTAAACGAACTTTTTCAAAAACTTTCATGTTACTTATCCAATTTGAAGAATATCTAAACTAATTCGTTAATTCTACAACTTTTTATATGTAGAGCACCATTCCAAATACGCTTAGAATATAAGCAATTTATTTTTGAAATAGAATGAAATTAAATGAATAAAAATTACTTATTAATTTTAATACCATGCACATTACTCTTTGCTTGCAGCTCTCCTAAAGATGAATTTATAGATGGCTGTACATCTGAAGGCGCACCCAAATCAATTTGTTCCTGCACTTATGAGAAATTAGAAGCTGAGTTTGGGCAAGAATATTTAGAAAGGGTAAATAACTTTCAAGAACCAATTAGTGAAATGTTTCTTCAAACTATGGTTAGAGCAGGTCGGCAATGTATGCGATAACTAATTTTATCTTACTCACAATAATGAGGGACAAAAAATGAAAAAATTTCTTAAAATCATCATGTGGATATACATATCATGCATACCATTCTTTTTTGTGTACTATAATTTTTTCCATTCAAAATATAAATATTATTCTTTTGCTTATAATTTAGGTCTATCAACGGCATGGATTGGTGTGATTCCTGGTGTTAAAGAGGTTATTCAGCTTGCTGTTGTATTAGCAGTAGTATGGTGGGTAGTGAAAGACCAGCTTTTTAAATAAGTGAATTGGTGATAAAAAACAGATAGGTTGATATAAGCCTATCTGTTTTTTCTTATTACTTACTTGCGCTCAATCCGTCTAAAATCGCGCGGACGGAAGCCCAATACAAACAGCGTTGCAAAATACAACACCGCGCCCATGGCAACCAAACCTAATAATTGCGCTGCCCGATACCAACCTGCTGCATGTTGCCATTCTAAAGGCATGTATAACAAAGCTGCCCATAAAGTTCCGCCCATTACCAATAATGCCAATGCTAATTTCAGCAAAAAAGCCAGCCAACCTTTTTGCGGTTGATACAGCTTTTCTTTGCGTAACAACCAAAATAACAAGCTGGCATTTAAGCATGAGCCTAAACCAATCGCCAATGCCAAGCCCACATGTTGCATTGAACCGAACACCACAAAAGCAATATTCAGCAACTGTGTACACACCAGCGTAAAAATGCCCACTTTCACAGGCGTTTTAATGTCTTGGAACGCATAAAACGCAGGTGCCAACACCTTCACCAAAATCAAACCAATCAAGCCCATGGCATAAGCCATCAAAGCCTGTTGTGTCATCAGCGCATCATTGAAGGTAAATTCGCGATACATAAACAACGTTGCCACCAAAGGAAAGGACAACACTGCCAAACCCACTGCCGCCGGCAAGGCGAGCAACATGGTTAAACGTAAGCCCCAATCCAATAAAGCAGAAAACTCCACCAAATCGCGTTTCGTGGCATATTTGGATAGCGTGGGCAATAAAATCGTTCCCAATGCCGCCCCCAACACCCCAGCAGGCAATTCCATCAAACGGTCGGCATAATACATCCATGACACGCTGCCCGATTGCAAAAACGATGCAAAAATCGTATTAATCACCAATGAAATTTGGGCAATCGATACCCCTAAAATGGCAGGTGCCATTTGTTTTAAAACACGATTAACGGCAGGGTGTTTAAAATTTAATTTGGGAACACACAAAAAGCCCAGTTTTTTAAGCCAAGGTAGTTGGAAAAAGAGCTGCAACAGTCCACCAATAAACACCGCCCAAGCCAATGCCAATACAGGTGGGTCAAAATAGGGGACTAAAAATAATGAAAAAACAATGAAAGAAATATTTAAAAAAGTGGGCGTAAAGGCAGGAATACTAAAATGATGATAGGCATTTAAAATCGAACCCACAAAAGACGATAAAGAAATCAATAAAATATAAGGAAACACAATCCGCAATAAATCCACCGATAAGGCAAACTTATCTGCTTGGTTCACAAAACCGGGGGCGGAAACATAAATAATCCATGGGGCTGCCAAAATGCCAATAATGGTAACAATGGTGAGCAAAAAAGTGAGCATACCTGCCATATATTGCACAAAATCTTGCGTGGCTTCGGGCGATTTGGTTTCGGTGTATTCCTTTAAAATCGGTACAAACGCTTGTGAAAATGCCCCTTCGGCAAAAATACGCCGCAATAAATTGGGTAATTTAAACGCGACAAAAAAAGCATCGGTTGCCATGCCCGCACCAAATGCCCGCGCAATAATCGCATCGCGCACAAAACCCAATATGCGCGACACCATCGTTAAACTGCTGACTTTCGCCAACACATTGAGTAGATTCATAGTTTGACTTCGTATTACAATAATAAAAGATTGATTATTTAAGAGATTGATTCATTTGTTGATATAGTTGTTCAATTTTTGTTATATCGCTGTCTTGAGATAAAATTTCTAAGCGGTTGATTTTAGCACTGGCATAGTGAAACATATCAAATTTACGTTTTTCTAGATTTTTAGTTTGCTTGTTTTGTTGGGCATAATAATAATCGAAACGATAAAGTTCTGTTGCTAAAACTGCAACTTCTTTTTGAATATCTAGTATTTCAAACTCTAATAAAGCCTGTTCTATTTCTTTTCGTTTTTGATGATTTTGCCATGGGATACCACGCAATACCTCATATAAAATTAATGGAGTAATAAAAAATTCGGTATCACCCGCTTGTAGCTTTTCTGCCATATCCAATAAAATGGCTTTTCGCTTTTCGTGTGAACTGGTTTCATCTACCAAATAAATTAAGTAGTTGGTGTCTAATAAATAAGATTTGTCAGTCATTTTGTTTTGTTACCGTTTGGATACTAGGTGTACCTATTGAAACAGTATCTCCTATGCTAAGGGCTTGTATTTCACGTTGTACCAATGACAATAGATATTGTTTGGCTTGAGCTTGATTGTAGGGTGTGCTGCGTTCAATTTTTAAACGGTTTAAATCCACATCAAACGCTTCCTGTAGTAAATCAATTAATGAAGCCTTATTGGGGTGAGTAAGTATCAATGAGCGAACTACACCATCAGAATGACGTTTTAAGCGATAGGCTTCGCCTTGTTGTAGTTGTGTTAATATCATAGAGGAATGGGTGGTTATAAAGAAAGTAGTGTTGGGAAAAAGTTGTTTGAGTAAAGGAATAATTTTTACTTGCCATTCGTTGTGTAGATGGCTTTCAATTTCATCAATTAATACAAATCCACGCACTTGTTCTAGTTGAGCTTCATTAGTGAAATAACCATAGCCTGCAATAATCGCCTGAAAAATTTTTAAAATAGAAGTAAATCCACTGGATAATTCAGATAAGGCTAATTTTTGTTGCTTAATTTGAATAAATACTCTGCCACTGCCATCAATTTGCATAAAATCAGCATCAATGCGTTTATCCATTTTGTGTAGAAGTTTTAATAAAGTTTGAATTTCAATTTCTCGATTATCTTCTTTGGCTTGAAATGGGTTGGCAGATTGAGCGCGTTGGATGAGCCATTCTTCTATATTGCTTTGGCTATTTAATTGTTTGATGATGCCTTCTTGTGAAAAGGCATCAAATAAAGTATTTAAATATTGTTTGAGTCGCTCTTGTCGGTTACCCATTTTATGGATAGATGCTTCATTTGCAACGATATTACCTCTATTTTGTGCGGCGATATACACAATAGGTAAGTTGAGTGAGGGAATGGCAGTTGCCCATTTTGCTCTATCATTTGGGTTCGAAATAAACAATTCGGCTTCTTGGGTTTTAAACAATAGCTGTTGAGGTAGCCAAGATACATGACTGGTTAATTGCTGAAAGGGCAATAATGCTGTTTTTAAATGTCGATTTTGCCAAATGTCTTGGTGAGTAAACAGAAGGGATAGAAATAAACTTTCTAATAGTTTGGTTTTGCCAATACCATTTTCACCAATAAATGCATAAACACGTTGTTGAGCATGTAAATCTAATACAATATTGCCCACACCACGAACTTGTTGAAATTGGATATTTTCATTCATATTTCTATCCCTAATAATGAGGTTTTAAAACGTATAACCCGTTTCTAATTCATCATCGCCTACCAGTTCCACCAATAAAGCGTATAAAGGGGCTAAATCAGCATAACGGCGTGAAGCGCGGCGCAGATAGTTTAAGAAACGTGGGATTTCGGGGCGGTATTTGTCTTTGCCATCGCGGTAATACAAACGCGCAAAAATGCCCGCCACTTTTAAATGTCGTTGTACACCCATCCATTCAAACCAACGGTAAAATTCGTCAAACTCGGCAGGCACGGGCAAGCCTGCTGCACGGGCTTTTTCCCAATAACGAATCACCAAGTCCAACACAAATTCTTCTTCCCATTCAATAAATGCATCACGCAGCAAAGACACCAAATCATAAGTGATAGGGCCATACAGCGCATCTTGGAAGTCCAACACACCTGCCTTGCCTTCGCGCAACATTAAGTTACGCACAATAAAATCGCGGTGTACATACACTTGGGGCTGGGCTAACAGCGGTGGCAACAACACTTCTACCACTTGCTGCCATAATTGGCGTTGTTTAAAGGTGAATGGTTTGCCTAATTCTTTTGCTGCAAACCATTCGGGAAATAAATTGATTTCGCGTAACATCACTTCGTGATTGTATTCGGGCAATACATGGGCTTGGCTGCCTTTTTGCAAGTCCACTAAGGTATCAATGGCTTCCAATAATAAGGCTTTATGCGCTTCGGGTGTATTGACTTGTTGCATGGCGGCAAGATAGGGCGTGTTGCCAAAGTCTTGCAATGCCATAAAGCCTTGTGCTTCATCAACTGCCAACACTTCAGGCACATCAACCAAATCAACAAACAGTTTTTGTACCGCTAAATAGGGTACCACGCTCATTTTATCGGGTGGGGCATCCATGCAAATGACGGTGCGTCCATCGGCAAAGGTAGCGCGGAAATAGCGGCGAAAATCGGCATCGGCTGCTGCAAAAGCCAATTCAAATGATTCATTGGGATAAACGGTGGTGAGCCAATTTTTTAATGCGTTTTGTCGTTCCATGGTCGTTTTTCAGGTTAAAATAAACGCTATTTTAACTGGCAAAACCGTTTTAAGGTGATACTTTGGCACGTTTATTTTCATTAACGCCGTTGGCTTGGGCGGTGGGTTTGACCTTTGGCGCGCATTCTGCCCATGCAAGCGAGTTGTCTTTAGGCAGCACGGATTTATTTTGTCGCCCCAGTAAATTGCAGGAACAGCAAG
>JBHADP010000131.1:0-12817 GCA_041855125.1 Neisseria sp.
AATCTGACTTTCTATTTTGCTGCAAAATGGCGATAATCTGCTTCACTTCAACAACAATGTATTTTAGGAGAAAGTGATGATGCATCAAGCTCAATTAAAGCGTATTCGCCGTAAGTTAAAGTTGGCAGCCATTGCGGATAAAAAACAGAAGTTTTTTGCGGCAGACAGCCACGGTTATGGTGTGAACCCTACCATCAGTATTAAAAAAATCAAGCGATTTGAGGAAGAATATGGGGTGGAATTGCCCTTGTGTTATGCGGAATTTTTGCTGAAAGTGGGCAATGGTGGCGCAGGACCGTTTTATGGTTTGTATGCTTTAGAGGAGGGCGTGGGTGATTTGTGTGCGCTCACGGAAACGGCGTTAAGCCGCCCTTGTTTGTTGGCGCCTAAGATGAGTGATGAGGATTGGCAAACTTTAACCGCCGATTTGTATGCCGATGATGATGTGAGTGATGAGGATTATGACATTGAGTGTGCGAAGGTGTTTGGTGGTTTGTTGCCCATTGGTATGCAAGGTTGTTCGTATATCACGGCTTTGGTGTTGAATGGGGAATATTGTGGGCGTGTGGTGAATGTTGATGTTGATGGCAGTAAACCTGTGTTTGCGTTTGAAGCGAATTTTTTGGATTGGTATGAACGCTGGTTGGATGAGGTGATTGCAGGCGAGGTCAATGGTTGGTTTGGCTATCGCATGGGTGGGGCGGAAGAGCATTTGTTGGATAAATATGCGTATGCTCATGAAGATGAGGTGAAGCTCGATTGTTTGGAAGGTTTGTTGTACAAGAAGGCTTTAAAACCGCAGAGTATGGTGCAAGTTGAAAATTGGTTGGCACAAGAAGCGGTATCGGTTCAACATAAGGAGGTGTTGTTGCAGATATTGTGTAAAGCCAATTATGAGCAAGCGAAGCCGTATTTGTTGCAATGGGCAGAACAGGATTTAACGCAGGTTTGTCATATTGTGTATGTGTATGCGCGTGAACATTGTGTGGATTGGGCAGATTGGGTGTTGCAATCGCAAGATGTGATTCAAGAAACTGATGATTTCCATGCGCGTTTGTATGTGTTGCAAGCGGCAAAAGCGGATTATAGTGATTGGCTGGTGGCGTTTGCGACGCATGAGAATGTGGAAATACGGCGCGATGCGGTGTTTTATTTAGGTATGTTGCACCACGTGGCAGACTATCAAGCGGTGTTGGTTCAGGGTTTGCAAGATGAAGATGAAATTGTGGTGTTGTATAGTTTGTCGTCATTGGGCAAGGTGAAAGATAAGGATTTGTTGCCGTTGTATCAGCAGTTGTTGGTGCGCTTCCCGAAAGGGGAAGGCGAGATGAATCAGCATATTCGCAATATTCTCAAGAGAATTTTGGTGGGATATAAGTTGAGTGTGAAGAAGTTGATGAAGATGGAGTGGGAAACGGCATCTGTAGAAACGGAAACGCTGGTGAATTAAGTTGTTAGCACAAAAAACCGCTTGGGTTTAATCCAAGCGGTTTTTCTTATGGGGCAGAAGGTTAAGAAACCACTTCGCCTTGTTTGCGGCGTTTTTCAACGCTTTGATTTACATGCCATTGTTGGGCGATGGTGAGCAAGTTGTTCACCACATAATATAACACCAAGCCCGCAGGGAAGAAGAAGAACATGGCAGAGAACACAATCGGCATAATCTTCATCATCTTCGCTTGCATGGGGTCGGTGGGAGGAGGATTGAGCGTGGTTTGGAACCACATGGTTGCTGCCATCAAAACAGGCAAGATAAACCAAGGGTCAATACGGCTCAAATCGGTAATCCAGCCTAACCAAGGTGCTTGGCGCAGTTCAACCGAACTGAAAATCGCCCAATACAAACCGATAAACACGGGAATTTGCAACAGCATGGGCAAACAACCACCTAAAGGATTGATTTTTTCATCACGATACATTTGCATCATGGCTTGTTGCATCGCCATGCGGTCATCGCCATATTGTTTTTTCAAGGCTTCCAATTTGGGCGCAACAGCACGCATTTTTGCCATGGATTTATACGAAGCATCGTTTAATGGATATAAGGCAGCTTTCACAATAATGGTGAGTAACACAATCGCCCAACCCCAGTTGCCTGTGAAACTGTGCAATTTTTCCATCAACCAGAATAAGCCTGTGGCAGGCCAATGCACATGACCGTAGTCTTTAATCAATTCCAAATTATCGGCAATTTGGCTGATGGTGCTGGTGGTTTGAGGACCGGCATAAAGCGAAATGGGGAAGCTGAGTTTGGCACCATTTTGAATTTCCGCTAAAGGCACATTCACGCCTGCTGCATATAAATTATCATCACGGCGTTTCACATCAATTTGACAAGAACCTGCACGGCAAATCGATTCCCCCCCTTTGGGCTGCAAAATCCATGTAGACATAAAATAGTGTTGCGTCATGCCCACCCAACCTGTGTTGGTTTTGCGCTCATATTCGGCTTGGTCGCGTCCGCTTTGATGGTCGTCATCTAAGCTGCCAAACTCCACTTTTTGGAACTCGCCCGCAGGGGTATAGACCACAGGGCCTGTGTAGCTATACATGAAATAGCCTTCGCCTTCAGGTGCTTGGTTATCACGCACCACGCGGTAAATGGCATCGGCTTTGAGAGGGCTGCCACTATGATTGGTAACATCAAAACGCACATCAATTAAGTAACTGCCTTTTTTGAAGGTGTATACTTTATCAATTTGCACATTATTGGCAGTAGTGGCGCTTAAACGCACTTCCACTTGGTCGCCAGATAAGCTGTATTGCTTTTGGGGGGTGCTAAAACTTAAGCCTTGCGTTAAATTGCGTCCAGCCGCATCAACTAAATGAGCTTGTGCAAAATAAGCATGGTCTTTGCTGTCGTTAAACAACACAAAAGGCTTGCTTTGGTCGTTAGCAGCATCGTATTGCAGCAAGGTTAATTGTCGCAAATCGCCCGTTTTTTCATCAATCACCGCTTTCACAGTGTCGGTGGTAACGGTGATAGGCACAGTGGGCGTTAAACTCAAATCAGGTGCAGAGGTTTTAGCTTGGTTTGCCTGTTGCGTGATGGCTTGTTGAGTGGGCTTGGGCGCAGGAAACATTTGTTCCCAACCCAGCAAAATCAGCAAGGCAATCACGAAAAACATGGTCATTCTTTTGAAGTCCATGGTGTCTTCCTATTGATTAAAAAAGAAACCGTTGCGTTTAAGGCAAAGGGTCGTGTCCATGCCCACCCCAAGGATGGCAACGGCAAATGCGTTTTAATGCCAGCCAGCCGCCTTTAACCGCACCATATTTGCGTATGGCTTCTAAAGCATATTGCGAACAAGTGGGGGTGTAGCGGCAACGGGGTGGAATTAAGGGGCTAATCGCATAACGATAAAACTGAATCAGCCCCATTAATAATTTTGCAGCCATGCTTATTATTTAGGCAACAATAATTGTCGCAGTTGTTCACGAGCTTGCGCGGCGGTTTCACGATGAAATGCCGTGCGCACCCGCACAATAATATCTTGTGGGGGCAACTGCGCTTGATGATGACGAAACCATTCGCGTATGACGCGCTTCATATAATTACGCGCGTTGGCACGTTTGGCAACTTTTTTACCCACCACCAAGCCCAAGCGAGCATGACCCAGCAAGTTATTATCCGAACGTAAAATATGCAATAGCGCAGAACTGCGTTGCTTTCTTAAAGCAAAAACGGAAGAAAATTCTTCCGTTTTTAATAAGCGATACTGCTTGCTAAAGCGATAATCCAAAGTCATGCCAGCTTAAACGGCTAAACGCTTGCGACCTTTAGCGCGGCGAGCAGCCAATACAGCACGACCACCACGGGTTTTTGAACGAACCAAAAAGCCGTGAGTGCGTTTGCGTTTGGTTACAGAAGGTTGAAAAGTGCGTTTCATGTTGATTCCTAAATTTTATCTGAAATATCAAACCCTAAATTACACCTGAAAAACGGCTTATTGTCAATCTATATAGTGGTTTTCCTGTGCGTGTTCCGCCCTCTTACAACAATGTCTGCCAGACAGGGGCATGGCAGATAAAAGCGAAATTCTGTATAATCGAAAAATCTTTGTCGCTGATTTATACGCGCTTTATCAAACATCAATCATCACATTGATTCTAAATAGCTTTTGCAGCGTTGGCTGCTCAGGACGCATGATGACTTTAGCTGAATTTTGGCCTCTTTGCTTACGCCGCCTACACCAAACGCTGACGCCGCAATTATTCGATACTTGGATTGCGCCGCTCACCGTGGGTGAGGAAAAAGGCGCGTGGGTGGTGTATGGCAAAAATCAGTTTAGTTGTAATATGCTCAAAAACCAATTTGCTGCTAAATTAGAAGCGATTCGTGCTGAATTGTGTCCACAGCAGCCCCCTTTGTGTTTTAAAGTGGGCAAGGGAGTGGCATTTGCCATGGCGGCTGCCGAGCCTGCACCTGTGGCAAGCAGTAAAACCCCTGCGCCCTCTGTTGCCACGCCCGAACCCGTTGCCATACAAACCGAACTGGTGTTGGAACCTTTATTGCCCGACACCCTTATCGCCAAACCAGTAAAAAAAAGCCCCACTAAAAAGCAAACTGCGCAAGATATTTTGGCAGAACGCTTAAAAAGTTTACCCCAAGCCAACACGCGCACCAGCAGCGAAAGCAGTAAAACCGCCCCTGTGCCACCTGTTGCGCCTGTGGTGCGTGTGAAACGCGAATCACAGGCAAATCGGCAATTTCAACAAACCAACCTTGCTCCCGAATATACCTTTTCCACCTTAGTGGAAGGCAAAGGCAATCGTTTGGCGGCTTCGGCTGCCAAATCCATCATTGACCAACCCGCCAGCAATTACAACCCTTTTTTTGTATATGGCAGCACAGGTTTGGGCAAAACCCATTTGGTGCAAGCGATAGGCAATGAATTATTGCGCCAACAGCCAGAAGCCAAAGTCCATTACATTCATGCTGATGACTATGTACGCAATGTGATGAAAGCCGCACGGAATAAAACCTTTGATGATTTTAAACAACGCTATCGCCAATACGATTTATTGATTATTGACGACATTCAGTTTATCAAAGGCAAAGACCGCACTATGGAAGAATTTTTCCATCTTTACAACCACTTCCATGCCGAAAAAAAACAACTGATTTTGACCTGTGATGTGCCACCTGCCAATATTCGCGATATGAACAAACTGTTGCAGTCGCGCTTATCGTGGGGCTTATCCTTAGAACTTGAGCCGCCTGAATTTGAAGCACGGGTAGCGATTTTACAAAAAAAAGCCGAAATCGCAGGCGTGCCTTTAAGCAGACAAGCAGCTGAATTTATTGCCAAACACGTTCGCTCCAATGTGCGCGAATTAGAAGGCGCGTTTAAACGAGTGGAAGCGCGTAGCCGTTTTCAAAATAAACGCATTGATGTGCCATTGATTACCGATGCCTTGCCCGATATTGTGGTGAGCATTCAAAATCATTTAACGCCTGAAGTGATTATGGACATCGTTGCCAAACACTATTGCGTCCAAATCAGCGATTTATTGGGCAAAAAACGCACCCGTAATATTGCCCGTCCGCGCCAAATTGCCATGGCATTGACCAAAGAACTCGCCGAATTGAGTTTGGCTGCAACAGGCAAAGTGTTTGGCGACCGCGACCACACCACCGTGATGCACGCCATTAAAGCGGTGGATAAACTGCGCGAAGAAGACGAAGAAGTGCGCCAAGATTATCAAGACTTATTGCGTTTACTCCAGATTTAAGGAATCCGAAGGAAAAACTATGTTGATTTTACAAACCGAACGCGACACCTTACTCAAACCGCTGCAAGCCGTAACAGGTATTGTAGAGCGTCGCCACACCTTGCCGATTTTGTCTAATGTGTTACTGGAAAGCCAAAACGGACAAACCACCATTTTAGCCACCGATTTAGAAATTCAAATCAATACGCATGGTCCTGCCAGCGAAGCGGCGGCGTTTCGCATCACCACCAATGCCAAAAAACTGCAAGACATTTTACGCGCCTTGCCCGATGGCGCATTAGTGGCATTGGATTGGGCGGATAAACGTTTAACATTAAAAGCAGGCAAATCGCGTTTTGCCCTGCAAACCTTGCCTGCGGAAGATTTTCCTTTGATGAGCGTGGCGGAAGAAGTGGGCGCGAGCTTTGTGTTATCACAAGAAGCGTTTAAAAATATGCTCTCACAAGTGCAATACAGCATGGCGGTGCAAGATATTCGTTATTACTTAAACGGCTTATTGATGCAGGTGGAGGGCAGCCAGTTGCGTTTGGTGGCAACAGATGGACACCGTTTGGCGTATTCAAGTGCCACCATTGAAGCCGATTTGCCCAAAGCTGAAGTGATTTTGCCACGCAAAACGGTGCTGGAATTGTTCAAATTGTTAAACCGCCCCAGCGAACCTGTGAGCGTGGAATTATTGAAAAACCAAGTGCGTTTCCGTTGTAATGATACGGTGATTGTGAGCAAAGTGGTGGAGGGTAAATTCCCCGACTTTAATCGCGTGATTCCTTTAGACAACGATAAGATTTTTTTGGTGAATCGTGCTGAATTATTGAGCGCGTTGGAACGTGCCGCGATTTTGGCTAATGAAAAATTCCGTGGTGCGCGTTTGCATGTGCAAGCAGGTTTATTGAGTGTGGTGTGTAGCAATAATGAACAAGAAGAAGCGCGTGAAGAATTGGAAATCGCTTATCAAGGCGCGGAATTAGAAGTGGGCTTTAATATTGGCTATTTGATGGACGTATTGCGTAATGTGCATACGGAAGACATGCAACTGGCTTTTGGCGATGCCAATCGTTCTACCTTGTTTACCATTCCCAATAATCCCAACTTTAAATATATTGTGATGCCAATGCGAATTTAACCATGTGATAAAAGCCCTGTTGATTGCCAACAGGGCTTTTTTTGTTGCGGAACAGATTAATCACGATATGCCGCTAATACCCGACCATTACGCGCATCAACGCTTACTTTGTATTCATAACCACGTTTGATGATTTCAACATCATAATGTGCGCCACGTCTGTCGCGGTCTAAATCCACTTCTTGAACCGTGCCTCCGCCTATGCGTTTTAGGGCAATTTGGCTGGCTTTGTGCTGCCCGATATAACGCTGGGTTTGGGCTGGGCGGCGATAGTCGTCATCATCGTAGTCATCATCAGCAAAAGCAGGTGTGGCAACTGCCATGATGGCAATGGCAACTAAAGTGGGATATTGAGGCAATAACATGTCATCTTATCCTTTAAATGTTTGATTAGTAATCAATATTTTTAGATAACACTTTGCCAGTTTTGGCATCAACAATCACTTTGTATTCAGGACCTGTGTTGGTTTGTACTTCTACATCAAAGTAAGCACTGCCACGATGGGGTTTGTATTCAAAATCCACTTCTTTCGCATAACCACTGCCTACTGCGCTAACGGCGGCTTTACTGGCTTGCTCGTGAGTGATGTATTGGCTGCTGTTTTGACGATAGTGGTGGTCGTCATCATCTGCCATTGCAGGAGCAGCAACTGCCATCAAAGTAGCGGTCATCAAAGCGGCGATTTTAGTTTGAGTATTCATTTGAGTTTCCTTTCTCATGCGTTGAGGTATGTTGTTTCGAGATGGAGTTATTATAGGAAAGAAAAATTAGGCGACTTTTAGGGGAAATTTAATTTTGGTAAAGCAATGAGTAACGTACTATAGGATATACAAGCGAAACTTAAGGATTTGATATGCCGATTAAGTATGAAGAATTGGTTAAAACGGTTGTATTTGATGTGATTGCTACCGATGATGATGGTCTCATTTATAGGCTTGAAGTATTTAAATCTGACAAGGGTTTTAAAGGGCAGTTGTTGCGACGAGAGACCTATTCTTTGCAATGCTCTTTTGCTGAATACAAGCCTGATGAGAGTATTTATGTGTTAGATAGCCATTCTCATTCCATAGATTTAGATGGCAAGTTATTTGACCATCCACAAAGTTGTGTGGATTTTGTTGCGAATGCTTTGGAAGAAAAATTTAAAAAAGAATAGTTTAAACATTATTTTGAATATGCAAGATAACGCTTTTTTGTTCTTTCAAATCCGCTAGATGGTCATATTCCCTTTGTTTTAATGCGCTGCAAAAAAAACGCCATTCACACCAAGGGAGAAGTATGAATGGCCAAATACATTGCGGGAAAACGTCTTACTCACTACTTTCATTACTTC
The DNA here is from genome assembly GCA_041855125.1 of Neisseria sp. Lineage (GTDB taxonomy): Bacteria > Pseudomonadota > Gammaproteobacteria > Burkholderiales > Neisseriaceae > Neisseria. Next base: position 8,194 of record JBHADP010000131.1, read on the forward strand.
AAGGAAAAGTAACGTCTGTCAGTGGGGTATATTCTAAAACTGAAAATCTTTAAAAGATGTTAAGTCGTGCAAGGATTAGATGGATTGAATTTAAACTTTTGTTTTATCATCATAAATAGTGAATTATTGGTTTTCGCGTATCCATTTTAGCCAATGATGAAAGAGATGGGGATTGATGGCAGCTATCACGGAGCGTTTGAAAACGTGTTCACCTCCCCAAAAATCATCGCCTTCTAAGGTGGCAAGTAAGCCGCCGGCTTCGGTGAAGATAAGCGAGCCTGCTGCATAGTCCCACAGTTTTTGTCCACCGTGTACATACACATCAATGCGCCCTGCGGCAAGATAACACCAATCCAGTGTGCTGCTGCCGAGGCTGCGTATGCTGCCCACAGGCAATAGGGTATTCATGCGGCTAGACAGGGTGCCTGAACGCAAATATTTGATTTCTACGCCTGCAATGGCGCGTTTGAGGGGTTTGTCGCGTATGCTCAAGGGCAGGGCGCGACCGTTGAGAAACGCGCCTTTGCCTTGTTCGGCAGCAAAACATTCATCGCTGACGGGGTTGTATATCACGCCTAACATGGGTTTGCCTTGTCGAATAAAGGCAACGGATACGGCAAAGTGGGGAAAACCGTTCACAAAATTGGTGGTGCCATCAATGGGGTCGACCACCCATAAGCCATCGTAATTGTGAAACCATAAGTCGCGTTGTTCTTGTTCGGTCATTTCTTCGCCCAATACAGGGCAATCGATGATTTGGCGTAAACCGCGCACTAAGGCGGCTTGGGTGGCTAAATCCGCAGTTGATAAGATGCTGCCATCTTGTTTGATGCTGGTTTCTGCGGCTAAAAAATGCGGCATGACTTCGGTGTGTGCGATTTGGCGCACCAGTGTTTGTAGTTGGTCTAACACTTTGTATCCTTTGTTATGGGTGTTCCGCGTATAATGAAAGAGTCGAATATTATCCTATTTTTTGTGTGTATGTGTCGCTTCTTTGTTGCTGAAAAATTGGTTCCCAATCAAATTTTGGGCTTGCCTGATAATGTGGTACGCCATTTGAATGTGTTGCGTTTGCGAGTGGGGGAAACGCTGGTGTTGTTTAATGGCGATGGCTGTGAGTATGCTGCGCGTTTGTTGTTGTTGGAAAAGCGGCAGGCGCAGGTGGAGGTTTTGACGCAAATCCCCACTCATCGGGAATCGCCTTTGCACATTACGTTGATTCAGGCGGTATCCAGTGGCGAGCGGATGGATTTTACGCTGCAAAAAGGGGTGGAACTGGGGGTCAATGTGTTTATTCCTGTGTTGAGTGAACGTTCGGTGGTGCGCTTGAGTGGTGAGCGGGCAGCAAAACGGGTGGAGCGGTGGCAGGAGATTGTGGTGTCGGCGTGTGAGCAATGTGGGCGCAATGTGATACCGCCTGTGCAGGAGATTGTGCCGTATGCACGGGTTTTGCAGCAGCTACCTGAAGCAGATGTGAAGGTGTTGTTAAGTTTGAATCGGGCGCAAGGTTGGCGTGATTTGGTTGAGCCGCAGCGTATTGTGTTAATGGCAGGCCCTGAAGGGGGGTGGACAGCGCATGAGGAAGAGCAGGCGTTTGCCGCAGGTTTTCAGGCGGTTTCTTTGGGGAAACGGGTGTTGCGCACGGAAACGGCGGCATTAGCGGCGGTTTCTGCCATGCAAACCTTGTGGGGGGATTTTAGATAGCAGATAAGGTTGGGAAAACCCAACCTTATTGAATGGTTTATAGACCGTGTACGGTAAAGCGTTCCGCTAGGGGTTGGAAGGTTTTTTCGCCAGCAGGTGCAGCAATGCCACCAAAAACCATTTGTGCGCGTAATGTCCATGTGGCAGGAATATGCCATTCTTGTGCCACGGCGTTGTCAATTAGGGGGTTGTAGTGTTGCAAATTCGCGCCGATGCCTGCTGCTGCGAGGGTAGTCCAGATGGCGTATTGGTGCATGGCATTGGCGTGTTCTGCCCAAATGGGGAAGTTTTCTGCATAGGCAGGAAACTGTGCTTGTAAGCCTTGAATCACGGTTTGGTCTTCAAAAAATAGGATAGAACCTGCACCTGCTTTAAACAAGGCTAATTTTTGTGCGGTGGGTTCAAATTTGTCGGCAGGCACGATGGCGCGTAAAGCGTCTTCGGCAAATTGCCACAGTTTTTCGTGTTCTGCACCCAATAACACTACTACACGAGTGGATTGTGAATTGAATGATGAGGGTGTGTGTAAAACAGCGTGTTCGATGATTTTAGCCACTTCAGCCGCTTCAATCGGCAGTTGTTTGTTGAGGGCGTAAATAGAGCGACGGGTTTCAGCCGCTTGTTGAAGAGTTGGGTATGACATGAATTCTATCCTTATGTTGAATATGATTTAATGACGGGCAATTTGATTGTCTAACGCCCATGCGCCACCGCCTGCGCTGGCGAGGTATAAAAAGATGAAGCTAAATAAAGCCGCCGCTTCGCCACCGTTTAATAATGGCAATAAAGGGGCTTGAGCAGCATGTGCCATAAAATACGCCACCGCCATTTGCCCCGACAGGATAAACGCAACAGGACGTGTAAACAAGCCTAATAACAATAATAAACCGCCCACTGCTTCTAAAATGCCTGCTATGCCATATAAAGACCAAATGGTGATGCCATCAAACATGGCAACGTGGGGCATTGCAAATAGTTTCGCGGTACCGTGTAGCATAAACATATAGGCTGTTGCCATGCGCATCATCGCTAAAATCATGGGTTGAAAACGAGACAGAGTGTTCATCAAAAACTTTCTTATGAATTGTGAATGTCAACACACAGAATGACACCTCAAGCGTTGCCCTATGTATTGTCCTGAATTAAGCGAGGTTCCTCTCGGTCAATTCACATCCGCCATCAATGGCGGGGTTTCAACTGAAAAGGAACTTTAATGAACACCAGTATATCGATTTCTTAATAAGAGAAATAGACAGATTTTATTGATATATTCTTTCCTAATAAGAAAATATGGACACCTTATTTAGCTTAAAAGTGTTTCGCCAAGTGGTGGAATGTGGCAGTTTTACCCGAGCTGCGGAACAATTAAATATTTCTAATGCCATGGCAAGCAAACATGTGCGCCATTTAGAACAAAGTATTCAAGCCAAATTATTGCATCGCAACAATCGCAATCTTCATTTAACCGAAGCAGGGGAACACTATTACCGCGAATGCAGCTATGCGCTTGATACCTTGCACAATGCAGCCGCTAAAGCTGCTCAAGGCACCGACCAACCGCAAGGTGAATTGCGTTTAACCATGCCACTTTGGTTTGCTAATCAACTGTTTGCGCAATGGATGAGCGAATATTGCCAGCGTTATCCTGCAGTTAAACTCAATATTTCATTAGACAATAAACACAATAACCTGATTGCCGATGGGTTTGATTTGGCATTGCGTGTATCCGAAACGCCTGCACCATCCTTGATTGTGAAACCATTGGCTGACATACAGTTTCAATTTGTGGCAAGCCCTGCTTATTTAGCGCGTTGTTCACAGCCACATCTTCCTGAAGATTTATTAAACCACCACATCATTTTACCCACTTACACCGATATGAGCCAACTCAGCTTTCAAAAAGCCGAGCAAACCACCACGCTGCATTTATCCAGCGCCATGAGTAGCAATAATACCTTGATGATTTATCAACTGATTTTAGCAGGTGCGGGCGTGGGGTGTTTGCCAACATGGTTGTTGCAGAACGATTTGGCAGCAGGCAAATTAGTGGTTTTATTGCCTGAATACCATATTCGCACTGTTACCCTATATGCCGCTTATGTTGACCGTGCCTATTTGAGTGCAAAAGTGCGCAGTTTTATTGATTTTTTGAGCGAGAAAATCCAACAGTTCAATAAAAATGCCTGAAAACCCAAGCGGTTTTCAGGCAAAGATAAATCAGCGTGTTACTCGGGGCGCATTTGTGGGAACAACACCACATCGCGAATGGTTTGGGCATCGGTGAGCAACATCACTAAGCGGTCGATACCAATGCCACAGCCGCCTGTGGGCGGTAAACCATATTCCATGGCGCGGATATAGTCGGCATCATAGTGCATGGCTTCGTCATCGCCTGCGTCTTTTTGTGCCACTTGTGCTTTAAAACGGGCGGCTTGGTCTTCGGGGTCGTTCAACTCTGAATAGCCATTGGCTAATTCACGCCCTACGATAAACAATTCAAAACGCTCAGTTAAGCCTTGTTGTGTGTCTGAAGCGCGTGCCAAAGGCGAAACTTCAATCGGATAATCCACGATAAAGGTGGGGTTCCATAATTGGCTTTCCGCGCAACCTTCAAACAAGGCTAATTGCAAGCTGCCTATGCCTTGTGCAGCAGGCAAGCTTTCGCCATGTTTTACAATCTCTTTTTTCAGCCATTCGGCATCGTGTAATTGTTCATCGGTGTAGTGTGGATTGTATTTTTTGATGGCTTGCAAAATGGTTAAGCGTTCAAATGGGCTTGCTAAATCCACTTCTTTGCCGTTGTAGCTGATTTTGAGTGTGCCACAAGCGGCTTGGGCAGCAGCACGAATCACGCCTTCGGTCATTTCCATCATGCGTTGGTAATTACAAAATGCTTCGTAAAACTCCATCATGGTAAATT
>JBHADP010000132.1:0-18316 GCA_041855125.1 Neisseria sp.
AATCACATCATCGGTGCGATGTTCGCTGATTAATAAGCCCAGCCGATAGGTTTGCATACGCAAGCTGCCCGCATCGTTAATGGCTGCGCCCGCGCCTTCTAAACGCCAAGACAATAATAAGGTTAGCAAAATAGAGCCAACTGCCACCATCACCCATAAGATGGTTAAGAGTTTTAAACGGGAAGAAAGGCTTTTGGGATAAATCATCTTTAGGTGGAATATGAGGTTGGAGAAAGTGGAAGCAGAAAGGTAAATGAAAGATGCGGTTTCTTTACACTATGCCCGATTTTAAGGTGTATGGAAATAGCCAAGCTGTGCGATTGTGCTAATACTTTAGAACTAGGGGCAGAAAAACAGCCATCTGGCAGGAAGTCAGATGGCTGGGTGAATGGATAGCTTATTAGCGGCGGCGAACCACTTGCCAAGCGCGGTTGAGATAGGTAACGCTGGCAAAACCGCTCCACACATGCACCATACGGGTAAAGGGGAAAATCAGGAAGAAGGTCATACCCATAAAGATGTGCAGTTTGAATAAGAAGCTCACGTCTACTAGGTAATCAGCGGCGGCACCACGGAAGGTTACGATGTGTTGCGCCCATTTCATGAGTTTCACCATTTCGTGTCCATCGGTATGTCCCATGCTCACAAAGATGGTGAGCAAGCCTAATACGAGGGTTGCCAATATCCACCACAATACGAGTTTATCGCGCCAAGTGCTGTTGGCGGCTAAACGTTCGTTTTGGAAACGGCGTTTAATCAGTAAAACTAAGCCCACTAATGCCATGGTGCCAAAAATCCCACCCATGAGCATGGCAAAGATTTGTTTGGCGCTATGGGATACGCCTATGGCTTCCCAAAACCATAGGGGCGTGAGCAAACCAAATAAGTGTCCGAAAAACACGGCTAATACGCCAACGTGAAACAGGACGTTGCCGAGGCGCAGTTGTCCATCATGGAGCAGTTGGCTGGAATCGCTTTTCCACGAATATTGTTCGCGGTCGAAGCGTACCAAACTGCCAAAGAAGAAGATGGCAAGGCAGATATAGGGATAAATGCCAAAGAAGAATTGATTAAAGGTGTTCATGATACGGCTCCTTGTTGCGCTGTATAAGCGTTTTTAGGATAAAACTGTATGGTTTCAATACTGGGTTTGAGCAAGGGTTCGGTGCCTGCAATATCGGGTCCAAACATTTCCATCGCTTCGTCCATATCGCGCACAGGCGGTTCAACAAGCGGCTGTGCGGAGACAGGGCTAAGGGCAACGATGCCTTGTAGCAATACGGCATAGGGCGAACCACTGGCTGCTAATTTGTTGCCAATATGGGCAATCACATGCACGGCATCGCCTAATAGTTTTTGCGCGTGTTCGGCAGGCACTTGGGCGAAGTATTCCAGCAAAGCGGGTAGGTAATCGGGCAATTCGTCATTGCCTAACTCAAAACCATGGCTGCGGTATTCTTCTAATAAGTCCACCATGGCGCTGCCACGGTCGCGGTCTTCACCGTAAACGTGTTCAAAGATATACAGCGCATGGTTGCGATTGCGGTCGAAGGTGGCAACATAGCGTTCTTGTAAATCGCGCAGGCTATGCTGTTGTAAATAGTCAAGGAATGTTTGGAGCGAATCGCTTTGGGTTTGCAGCGCTTCCCATTCATGGAGTGCGGCTTGCAACTCGGGCAAGGCTGCCAACAATTCGGCTTCGGGATAACACAGCAACGCCGAAAACCATTGGTAAACGGGGTTGGTGTTCATTAACGCACCCCTTCTTCGCGGTTTTTCTCGGCATCTTTGCGTAAACCGTGGAAGACAATGGGTGTGCCTTTGCGTTTGCCGAATAGGCTCTCGTTGCTCTCGCCACCTGAACAGCCGTTGCCAAAAGTAAAGCCGCAGCTTGCTTTGTCATCGAAGCTGTTTTCCACCATTTCTTTATGGGAGGTGGGAATCACAAAGCGGTCTTCGTAATTGGCAATCGCCATGATTTGATACATTTCTTCTACCATGGCAGGGGTTAAACCTGTGCCATCAAGGGTTTGTTCCAGCGTTTCGCCATGTACCACTTGACCACGTTTGAAGCGGCGCATAGCAATCATGCGTTCTAGGGCTTCTTTGATAGGTTCGATTTTGCCTGCGGTGAGCAAGTTTGCCAGATAGCGCAGGGGAATACGCATCTCATCCACGCTTGGAATGATGCCGTTTTCGCCTACTAAGCCGTTTTCAATGGCAGATTGAATGGGCGATAAAGGTGGGATATACCAAACCATTGGTAAGGTGCGGTATTCGGGGTGGAGTGGGAACGCCACTTTCCATTCCATCGCCATTTTGTAAACAGGCGATTTTTTGGCAGCATCTAACCAGCTTTGGCTGATACCTTGTTTTAAGGCTTCTTGTTGAACGTGTGGGTCGTGAGGATTGAGGAATACGCCCAGTTGTTGTTCGTATAAATCAAGGGGATTGTTCACCGAAGCGGCTTGTTCGATTTTATCGGCGTCATACAACATCACGCCTAAATAGCGAATCCGACCCACGCAGGTTTCAGAACATACGGTGGGCTGACCGCCTTCAATGCGTGGATAGCAGAAGGTGCATTTTTCAGCTTTGCCGCTTGTCCAGTTGTAATAGATTTTTTTGTAAGGGCAGCCCGATACGCACATCCGCCAACCACGGCATTTGTCTTGGTCGATTAATACAATGCCATCGTCTTCGCGCTTGTAGATGCTGCCTGATGGGCAAGAAGCAATACAAGTGGGGTTTAGGCAATGCTCGCATAAGCGAGGTAAATACATCATGAAGGTTTGTTCAAACGCGGCGTGCATTTCTTTTTGAATGCCTTCAAACAGCACATCTTTGCCGCGTTTTTCAAATTCACCTGCCAAATCGTCTTCCCAGTTGGGGCCCCATTCCACTTTGTCCATTTTTTTGCCTGTTAAAACGGATACAGGGCGGGCAGTAGGAGGGGTGGGCATTTGCGGTGCGTTTTGCAGATGCTCGTAGTCGTAGGTGAATGGCTCGTAGTAGTCATCAATTTGCGGCATATTGGGATTGGCAAAAATGTTTGCCAAGATTTTTAATTTGCCGCCTTGCTTGGGAACCAGTTTGCCGTTAGCCGAACGTATCCAGCCTCCGTTCCATTTGTCTTGGTCTTCCCAATTTTTGGGGAAGCCAATACCGGGTTTGGTTTCCACGTTGTTAAACCACGCATATTCCACGCCATCGCGTGAAGTCCATACGTTTTTACAGGTAACGGAACAGGTGTGGCAACCAATACACTTGTCCAAGTTCAGAACCATGCCGACTTGCGCTCTGATTTTCATGATGGTGTTCCTTTTGGTTTGGTTTGTTTGGTGAAACAAACGACTTCGTCAAGGGGGTAGTAGATTGTTTTAAAACTTTTGTACAGATAAGAGCTTAATGGAAGGCAGGCAAGAAAAATATGCGCCAAAAGCGCAGCTTATGACAGCAAAGTGGTGGGATAAACTTAGCTGAAAAGAGGGGGCAAGGTAGTTATTTAGAAGTAGATGCGCTCAGAGGTCGGATAGAGGCTATCCGACCCTGATGGCAAGGGGCTTTAGGTGGCGCGGAGTTTGCGTAAGATGGTTTTCACGGTTTGTATGCGTGTGGCAATGTCTGCACTCACACAGCTCACGCGCAATTTATCCGCACCTGCCATGCGGTAGTTTTTCTGTGTTTGCATCAGTAAAACGATTTGGGCAGGGTCAACATGGTGATGTTTGCCAAAGGTGAAGGTGATGGCTTCGCTGGTGGCATCAATGGCAGTAATGCCCATTTCTTTGGCAATCAGGCGAATCCGATGGCTGTCAATCAGGGTGTGAACGGCTTGTTCGGGTAAGCCAAAGCGGTCGATGAGTTCTTCGTAAATGGCATTGATATGGGCATCGGTCTCGCAGGTGGCAAGGCGTTTGTATAACACTAAGCGTTCATGAATATCAGGGCAATAGTGTTCGGGCAATAAGGCAGGGCTGTGTAATTTGATTTCGGTGGTCACGCCTAGGGGTGCATCTAAATCGGGCTGACGACCTTTTTTTAAGTCGCGCACGGCTTGTTTGAGCATTTCGGTGTAGAGGGTAAAACCCACTTGCATCATTTCGCCGCTTTGTCCTTCGCCGAGGATTTCGCCTGCACCGCGAATTTCTAGGTCTTGCATGGCAAGGCTAAAGCCTGCGCCCAGTTCGTCAGCCGCTTCGATGGCATCAAGGCGTTTTTCGGCATCTTTGGTGAGGTATTCGGGCGTGAGTAAATAGGCGTAGGCTTGGTGATGGCTGCGCCCCACGCGCCCGCGCAGTTGATGCAGTTGGGCAATGCCAAATTTGTCGGCACGGTTGATAATGATGGTGTTGGCATTGGGAATGTCGATGCCTGTTTCGATAATGGTGGAACAGAGTAAGACGTTAAATTGTTGTTGTAGAAATTCGCGCATCACTTGTTCGAGTTCGCGTTCGCGCAGTTGTCCATGTGCCACGCCAATACGGGCTTCGGGCAATAATGTTTGCAAACGTTCGCGCATATTGGCGATGGTTTCCACTTCGTTGTGTAGGAAAAACACTTGTCCGCCGCGTTTGAGTTCGCGCAATACGGCTTCGCGTATGCTGGCTTCGCTAAAGGGTTTGACAAAGGTTTTCACGGCAAGACGGCGACTGGGGGCGGTGGTGATTAAGGAGAAATCGCGCAAGCCTTCTAACGCCATGCTTAAGGTGCGGGGAATGGGAGTGGCGGTGAGGGTGAGAATGTCCACATTGGCGCGTAGGCGTTTGAGTTGTTCTTTTTGTCGCACGCCAAAACGGTGTTCTTCATCGATAATCACTAAGCCCAAATTGTGAAACTGAATGTCGTCTTGTACCAGTTTGTGTGTACCAATCACAATATCGACTGTGCCATCTGCCATGCCTTTGAGTGTGCTTTGGGTGGTTTTGCTGTTGTTAAAACGTGAAAGGGAAGCCACTTTAACGGGGAAATCGGCAAAGCGGTCGGCAAAATTTTGCGCGTGTTGTTCCACCAATAGGGTGGTGGGCGCTAATACCGCCACTTGTTTGCCACTCATCACGGCAACAAATGCGGCGCGTAATGCCACTTCGGTTTTGCCAAAACCCACATCTCCGCATACCAATCTATCCATAGGCTTGCTTTGAGTGAGGTCTTGTAAAACTGCTGCGATGGTAGCTGCTTGGTCTTCGGTTTCTTCATAGCCAAAACCATCGGCGAAGGCTTGGTAATCTTGCTCGTTAAACTGAAATTTAAAACCTTCTTGGGCTGCACGTTGTGCATAAAGATTAAGCAATTCGGCAGCGGTGTCGCGGGCTTTTTCGGCGGCTTTGCGTTTGGCTTTGCTCCATGCAGCCGAACCCAAACGATGTAGTTGCACATTTTCATGCGCATGACCTGAATAGCGGCTAATCAAATGCAGTTGCGCCACAGGCACATAAAGCTGCGCTTCATTTGCATATTCTAGCAACATCATTTCATTGATGCCTTCGCCCCAATCCATGTTCACCAAACCCATATAACGCCCAATGCCATGTTCTTCATGCACCACAGGGTCGCCTATATTGATTTCGGCTAAATCGCGCAATAAACCATCTGACACCGCAGCGTGTTTGCGGCGGCGCATATTGCGGCTACGCGCCACATATTGATATAAATCGGATTCGGTAATCACAGCCCAATCGGGTAATTGAAAACCATACGCCAATGATGAAACCGTGATGGCTAAAGCAGCATCACTTTGCAAAAAGTCTTGCCAGTTGGCAACGGGTTGTGGCTTGAGTCCATGTTGTGCAAAAAAGCCCAACATGGTTTCGCGCCGTCCTGCACTTTCGGCGGTGAGCAAGATTCTGCCTGCAAAGTCCTGTTGGAAACGTTGCAAGGCGGCTAGAGGTGTTTCTGATTGGCGATTCACCGCCACATCAGGCAAACCATGGCTGCTGCCTGCTAAATCAGGCACAATTTGCGGATAGGCTTTTAATGCTGCACCAAACTGGTCTTCACTTAAATATAAATGCTGTGGCGATAAGGGCGGATAATGAATATCGCCTTGTGCCAAACGAAAACGGTTTTTCACATCTGCCCAAAAGCGAGTGGCTTCTGCGTGAACATCGCCCACGCACACCACATTTGCCGTTTTGCCCAAATAGTCAAATAAAGTGCTTAAAGGTTGGTCAAAAAATAAGGGCAGATAATATTCCACGCCTGCGCCAAATTGCCCATTGCTCACCGCCTTATATACCGTTGCTGCTTGATAATCGCTGTCGATTTCTTCGCGAAAACGGGCGCGGAAAACTTTTTGCGTTTCTTCATCGGTGGGAAATTCATGGGCAGGCAACAAACGAATTTCACTCACAGGCGTGAGGGTGCGTTGATTATCGGGGTCAAACGTTTTGATGCTGTCGATTTCGTTATCAAACATATCCAAGCGATAGGGCAAATCGCTGCCCATCGGGAAAATGTCTAAAATACCGCCCCGCAACGCAAATTCGCCTGCTGCCATCACATGCGAAACCGCATGATAGCCTGCCTCAACCAAATTACTGCGCAAAACCTCAATATCCAACACCTGACCCGTTTGCAGCCAAAACGTGCGCCCTAATAAAAACGATATGGGCGTGAGCTTTTGCATCGCCGTTGCCACAGGCACAAACAACACATCTGCCAAACCCTGCTTAATTTGCCATAACACCGATAAACGCTCTGATACCAAATCATGATGCGGTGAAAAATGCTCGTATGGTAGCGTTTCCCAATCGGGTAGAAACAGCGCGTTGTCTTGTGGGCGAAAAAACTGCCATGCGGTTTGTAAACGCAATGCTTGTTCTACATCTTGCGTGAGTACCACTTTTAAAGGTTGTGGTGGTAAATAATGGCTTAATGCCCACGGTAAACTGCCGCGTGTTAAATCAAGCCAACGGGCTTTTTGTTGGGGAGCAGGGAGTGGATAATTCATCAAATTTCCTTGCAGGAAGATGATTCAATGGGGAAAGTGCAATCACTCAATCAGGGCATGAGACTGCGCTTGAAACATGATTCTGTGTGATTGGGCAACACCGATAGACGATGAAAACGGGGAGATTAGCAATAAACAAGGTGGGTTTGATGCCCACCTTGCTGGTTGGAAAGATGGGTTTAGGCTTTTAAGGCTTCTTGCAATTCGCCTGCTTCAAACATTTCCATCATGATGTCTGAGCCACCAATAAATTCACCGTTGATATACAGTTGTGGAATGGTGGGCCAATCAGAATATTCTTTGATGCCTTGACGCACCGCATCGTTTTCCAACACGTTTACAGTAACAAAATCTTCACAGCCTGCTGCTTGCAAGATTTGTACTGCGCGTGAAGAAAAGCCACATTGTGGGAATTGCTTGGTGCCTTTCATAAATAATACAACACGGTGTGTGGTAACGACTTCTTTGATTTGTTCTTGAATGCTCATTCAGGTTTTCCTTGAAATTAGGTTGGCAAAACAGGCGCTATTATACGCGCTTTAGTGGAATTTCAAATGCTACTTTCGTTGTAGCACCGCCGCAAAGAAACCATCGGTGTGATGTTGGGCAGAATCCAGTTGTAAATATGTGCCTGTGTTGAGTGGAACTTTTAAGCCTTCTAATAATTCGGCGCTGTTTAACACACTAAAATCAGGGTGTTCGGCTAAAAAGCGTTCGATTTGCAGCTCGTTTTCTTCTGGCAAGATGCTGCATGTGGCATAAACCAAACGCCCTTGTGGTTTCACTAAGGCAGAGGCAGCTTGCAAGATATGGTATTGTTGTTGCAATAATTTTTGAATGGTATCGGGCGATTGGCGGTATTTTAAATCGGGATTGCGGCGCAATGTGCCTAAGCCTGAACAAGGGGCATCAACTAAAACGCGGTCGGCTTTGCCGTGTAAACGGGCGATGCGTGGGTCGGTTTCGCTGCTGATGCGTTCGGGGTGAATATTGGTTAAGCCTGCGCGTGTCATGCGGGGTTTGAGGTTGGCAAGGCGTTTTTCGGCAATATCAAAGGCGTAGATGCGCCCTTTGTTTGCCATCATTGCGCCTATGGCTAGGGTTTTACCGCCTGCACCTGCACAAAAATCTACCACGATTTCTCCGCGTTTGGCGTGCAGTAATAAGGCGAGCAGTTGGCTGCCTTCGTCTTGCACTTCTAGTGTGCCATCTAGGAATAAGGGGTGTTGATGAAACGCGGTTTTGTCGCGTAAACGAATGCCCCAAGGTGAATAAGGGGTGGCTTCAACGGGTAAACCTTCGTTTTGCAATAGGGTTAGCACTTTATCGCGTTTGTTGTTTAAGGTATTCACGCGCAAATCTAATGGTGCAGGTGTGGCAATGCTGCGCCCAAAATGCAAAATGTGTTCATCGGTTTGATGAACGCGCAGTTGTTGAATCAACCATTCGGGCAATTCGGCAGCCGTGTGGAGCGATTGGCTGAATTCGGTTTTACGCGCTTTGAGTTGGCTTAAAAATGCGGTTTCTTCTTCGTCTAATAAATCGCTTAATTGGCTGATGTTCATGCTGCGCCCCAACACCAAAGCCGCCAGTGCAGCTTTTTTGGCTTGACTATGTGGGCGGCGCAATACGCTGGCGATTTTTTGATAATGGCGAATGGCAGCAAATGCGGTTTCCGCAATTTCATGGCGGTCTTGTCGCCCTAATTTTTTATGTTCACGAAAATAATGGGAAACCACCGTATCGGCAGGTTGTTTGAACGTGAGCAATTCGCTCAATAATTGCGTGGTGTGTTGTAATTGAATGGGAGTCATGACAGGTTGTCGAACAAAATAACAACCTGCCATTATAAGGGCTTATGGATTAATCGTGAAATACAAAATCACCAAAATACCCAATACAATGCGATACCAGCCAAAGGCTTTAAAATCGTGTTTCTTAATATAAGCCATTAAAAACTTAATCGCCAAAATGCTGACAATAAAGCTCACCACCATGCCCACTGCCAAAACACTAAATTCATGGGCAGTAAAGCTAAAACCATGTTTGGCAACCTTCAGCAAGCTCGCACCAAACATCACTGGAATTGCCAAGAAAAACGTAAATTCGGCTGCTACTTCACGGCTTAAGCCCAAGGCAATGCCGCCTAAAATGGTTGAACCCGAACGGCTGGTACCGGGGAACACGGCTGCCACCAGTTGAAACATACCAATATAAAACGCATTTTTATAACTGATGCTTTCCAAGGTCGTGGTGGTGGGTTGGTGGGTTTTATTGTAGTTTTCAATCCAAATAAAGCCTATGCCAAACACAATCAGCATGATGGCAACCGTCCAAGGATTGTAGAAATACTGGTCAATCAAATCATCAAACAGTAAACCAATCACTGCCGCAGGCAAACACGCCACCATAATTTTGCCCCACAGCGACACTTTATCCGCTTGCAGCTTAAAACCTGCGCCAAAGGGCCAAAATTTATTGTAGTACAACACCACCACCGCCAAAATTGCGCCTAATTGAATCACCACCAAAAACATATTCACAAATGATTCTGACATATTGAGTTTCACAAACTCATCTAACAAAATCATATGCCCAGTTGAACTAATCGGCAGCCATTCGGTGATGCCTTCCACGATGCCAAACAGCACCGCTTTTAAAATTTCCGACATAACTTTCTCTGTATCATGATTAAAAAACGAAAGGGCAGATTTTAACCGATAATTTTAGGCATGATGGATATTTTGTTGGTTAAATTATCTTAGCAGAGACAGAAAAAGCGCAAAGGCGATGACAACCTTTGCGCTTATTAAGTGGGCATTAATCTTGTGTGAGCAAATGCAAGGCTTCTTGATATTTTTCAACAGTTTTGGCAATCACATCAGCAGGCACTTTAGGTGCAGGTGCTTGCTTGTTCCAACCGCTTTGTTCCAACCAATCGCGGATAAATTGTTTATCAAACGAGGGGGGATTTGTGCCTACTTGATATTGATTGGCAGGCCAGAAACGGCTGGAATCGGGCGTCAAAACTTCGTCCATCAAGGTGAGCGTGCCGTTTTCATCTAAGCCAAACTCAAATTTGGTATCACAAATGATGATGCCGCGTGTTGCCGCATAAGCAGCCGCTTCACTATAAAGCTGAATGGCTTTGGCGCGTACTTCTGCTGCCAATTCTTTGCCAATGATGTTTTCACAGGCTTCATAGCTGATGTTTTCATCATGGTCGCCCACGGCTGCTTTGGTAGAGGGGGTAAAAATCACTTCGGGCAACTGCTGAGCTTCTTGCAAACCTGCGGGCAACTGAATGCCACAAACCGCGCCTGTTTTTTGATAATCTTTCCAACCGCTACCTGCCAAATAGCCGCGCACAATGGCTTCCACTTTCACAGGGGTTAATTTTTTGGCAACTACGGCGCGTTGGGCGATGGCAGCAGCTTCTGTTTCGGGTAAAACATCAAACACGGTGTCGCCTGTAAAGTGGTTGGGCATGATGTGTGCCAGTTTGTTAAACCAAAAATTGGAAATTTGGGTGAGGATTTCGCCTTTACTGGGAATGGGGTCGTCTAAAATCACGTCAAAGGCAGACAGGCGGTCAGATGCCACCATCAGCATACGTTGGTCGTCAATTTCGTATAAATCGCGCACTTTGCCCGAATAGATTTTTTTAAGACTGATATGGGTCATGATATGGTTTCCAAAAACAAGGGGGAAAACGTTATTGTACTTGGATTTGGAAACTTATGTATAAGAAAGCAAACGCCCGAAAGGAAATTCGGGCGTTGATAAGGGCATTAGCAAATGCTGAGGGTTTGCGGCGTGAGGTCGTCTAAATCAATGGTTACGTTGCTGTTGGCAGCATAACGCTCAAAGGCGGTGTTGATTTGGTCGGCACTGAAAGACACTTTGCTGTCGTTAAACACCAGCTCTTCGATTTGATAGCCTGAATGGGCAAACCAATCGTTCACAATCAGTTTGTCTTGGCTGTCTTCCATGCTGATAACCAGATTGTTGCCCTCGCGTGTGAGTTCTAAGTCATCGGCTTCGATGCCTTTGCCAAAGTGAATGGCATCAAGGTCGTTGTTGGTGCTGTCGTATTCGTAAATCACGTCTTGTCCATATCCTGCGTTGAAAAGGTAGGTGTCGCTGCCTTCGCCGCCATATAGTTTGTCGTTGCCTGCCAAGCCATTTAAGGTGTTGTTGGCGGCATTACCCACTAAAAGGTTGTCTAAATCGTTGCCTGTGGCATTAATGCTTTGGTTGCCTAATAGGTAGAGGTTTTCTACATTATCAGGTGTGGTGTAATCGATGGTGGCATAAACGGTGTCATTGCCGCTTTCGATGTTATTCAGCTCGATGACGATGTCGTTATAGTCGGTTACGAAATAGCTGTCATTGCCATTGCCACCCAACATGGTGTCATCGCCTTCGCCACCATTGAGGTAATCATCGCCATCGCCACCTTCTAAGCGGTCATTGCCTTTGCCACCATAGAGTAAATCGCTGCTTTCTAAGCCTAAGATGTGGTCATTACCGTCTTTGCCATCGATGTAGTTGGCAAAGGGATTGCCTGTGAGGGTGTCGTCTTGGTCGGTGCCATTGAACACGGAGCGGCTGAGGCTGTCAAAAACAGGAGGGCCGTAGGTGTTGATGTCGCTTTGTTCGGTAAAAGCGTTCACGAAACCTGAATTTTGGTCATCTTCGCCTGCATAGCTGGGCGGCAAGAGCTGGTTGCCGTTTTCAGGCAAGGGGGGTTCTACTTTAGGCGGCTCTTGTGGTGGGGTGGGTTGCTCGGGCGGGCAATCGGGTTTGGGTGGCTTGGGGGTGTAGCAGCCGTGTTTGGTGTCCCAGTCTGACCAATCATCCCAATCGTCCCAATCATCATGGTGTTTGTATTTGGTGATGATGATGTATTGTTGATAGCCGTGATGTCCACCGCCATAGCTTTTGCCATATTGGTAATCGCCACAATGGTTTTTGCTATAGTGGGAGTAGCCACCATAGGAGTAATGATAGCTTTTGCCATAGAAAGCGTAATCGTTGCTGTGTTTGTATGAGTAGGTGGGTGTGTGGTAGCCGTGATGATATGAACGACCACCTGAATAACAAGAGTAACCCCAAGTCATGATGTCAGTCTCCAAAATAATCGTTATTGATGCGTGCTGATACAGGAAAAGTAAGCTGACCCCGTGCTTTGTATTATTTTTATATGGTTATATGATGATTTTACGCGTTTTATGCTAAGGAAACTGACTGGTAAGAAGTTCGGTTGCTTGTGCAGATAAATGGTGTGTAGTTTGATGTAAGTGATTAATTTATAGTGATTTTGCTTAAAAGGTAAACAATCGCCATCGTGTTGGGATAACGATGGCGATTGATGCGCTTAGGGTTGATAGCGGTGTTTGCCCGTGCGGATAAACAGGCGACAGAATGCTTCCCAATCGTGTAGCCAAATTAAGATGTGCTGGGTTTCGGGGTGGATGACGGCAGTTGAGCCTTTGGCACTTTCGCGCCAAAAATCGTAAAAGGGCAGTTGTGCGATGTCATCTTGTTTAACAAATCGACCATCAATGATGGGTAATCCAAAAAAGGTGGTAGCAGACATGATGTTAGCCTTTATTTGAGTTGGGTTTGTTGTCTTTAATCACTTGGCTGGCAGCTTGAACGGGAAAAATCAGGTTAAGCGGATGGGCTTTGATTTGTGTCCAAATGCTGTGGAGCAGTTGTGAGAGGCTGTCGATGCGGGCATCTCGGGCGCGTAAGGCAACGGCAAGGGCAAGGGAAAAGCTGACCCATAAATTCACTAAGCCTATTAATAATACGCTGATAAGGTGTAAAAGGAACAGGAAAAAGTTGATTTCTCCGCTCACGGCGGCATAGCCTAAGTTGGCAGAGGAAAAGGCAACATGGCGGATATCGAGGGGTAAACCCAGTAAATGTCCCACATAACCTGTCATTCCTAATAGCATACCAAAGATGAAGTTGCCTGCTAATGCGCCATAGTTGCGGTGGAGATAATCGCCTAGCCATAAGCGGATACGCAAGGGCAGGATTTTTTGTAGCAAGGGTTGGACGGCAAGACGTTGGCGCAGGTTGATATAGGCGGCGCGGTTGTCAAAAAAGCCTGAAATGATGCCCGAGCAAAACAGCCAAAAGCCTGCAATGGCGGCATAGAGTAAGGTGGGTTGGGTAAAGGGGGCGATGGATTTGAATTGATAAGCAACATTGTCTGCGCTTAATAAGGGCTGATGTGTGTGGTAGGCAAAGGTGGCGGCAATGCTGGCTGCCACGATAATGGCAACACTCACATTGCCAAACACGGCAACGCTTTGCGAACGAACCACATCAATCAGCAGTTTGGCAAGTTTGTTGTTTACCGCGCGTCCTTTATCGGTTTGTCCAACTTGTTCGGCAAAATAGGCGGCAGTCATGGCAGGTTGTTTGGTGGCAACGGTGCAATGCAGCATATGAATCAGCATAAAGCCTAAGCCGTAATTGAGTCCACCTAAAAAGGCGGTGGTAAATTCGCCCCAACCGCTGTTGCCAATATGGATTTTGTTTAACGCCATTAAGGCGATAATCACGCCCCCACCTGCGGCAGACAATAGCATGCTCAAGTATTCCCACCGATTATGGGTAATGTAATGTTCTCCGCGTCCGCTGGTGTTTTCGGTGATGCTGCGGGCGAGCATTTTGATGCTGCGTTCGCGTAATAAGATGGTGCTGTGTTGTTCGATAGCGGCTTGGGTGAGGGAGTGGAGCAGTTGAAGGGTGTGGCGTGTGGGTTGGAGATGGGTTTGAATGTGCAGTAATAAGGCGAGGCGGTCGAGGGTTTGCGACAGGCGTTCTAATAAATGCGCCACTTTAACCGATGAACCCGCCCCTGCGCCTGTGCCTTTGCGCCGCAAGCGTTCAACTTGTTGGCGGCATTGTGCCAACATCACTTCAATATGGGCAATGTCGAAAGTTTCGTGTTGTCCTACTTGGCGATAGTGTTCCACTAATTTGCTGACTTCATGATGCAGGGCAACAAAAGCCGATTCCACTTCCATGAGCTTAGGCTCAAGGCGGATAAATTCGGGTTCAAGTTCTTCGGCAGCAATCCAAATCGACAGCATTTCTAAGGCATGTAAACGCGCTTGTGTAATATGACGATAGGCGGCTTGGCGGTGGTTGGGTTCAGTGTGTTGGCGCAACAGGCGATAGAGTTTGAGCCATTGGGTGGCAGAAATGGTTTTGAGCCATTTGGTATCTTGTTGCGCGTAAAACAAGTAGAGAAACACATCGCGTAAGTTGTTGAAGTTTTTAAATGACGGGAAAAAACGTTCATAAACGCGCATCCCAAATTCACGCGCAAAGCCGCTACGCGAAAAAATGCCTAAGCCCACTAAAGCAGGGTAAATATGGATTTTGCTCAACCATACATGTAGGCGGTTGCCCAAGCGCGCGCAGAGTGTTTTATCGGCAGCAAGCGCTTGCAGCAACATATTAAAGCGTTGGGCGGCTTGTTTTTCGCCGCCGCGCCGCAGAAAGTGTAATAAGGCATTAAAAACAGAAATAAAATCAGTACGGTCGAGTAGGGTGGGTAGGGAAGCGTGTAGGTTTTGTGGGGTGATTTTTTTCATAGGTAGTTTTTAATGTTGAGCGGTAAGTCGGGCAACACATTTAAAATGGCGGATAACACGGCTTCGCCTAGGCGCAAAGAGCGTTGTCCATTCCAACCAAAATCATCATCAGGTAAATTGTCGTTGTCTTTAAATGGCATTTCTAAGGTGTATGCCAAACAATGAAATTGTTCCCCTACCCAAGCGGTTGCCATGCTTAAATTAGCAGCACCTGCGGCATCTTTGGGATAACCATGTTCATCTTGAAAATCGGGGCTGGCGGCTTGAAAAGCGGCTTTAAATTGTGCTTCTAATGAGGCAATGCGCTCGTTGTAGCTGGGTACGCCTTCTGTGCCTGCCACAAACACAAAGGGAATGGTTTCATCGCCATGAATGTCTAAAAATAAGTCCACGCCTGTTGCCAACATTTTTTCGCGCACATAATACACTTCAGGGCTGCGCTCTAAGCTGGGGTTGAGCCATTCGCGATTGAGGTTGGCACCTGCGGCATTGGTACGCAAATTGCCCAAAGCTGAACCATCAGGATTCATATTGGGAACAATGTAAAAAGTGGCTTGGTCAAGCAAGGCGCGGGCGGTGGGGTCTTGTGGGTCGAGCAGGCGCGATAAAACGCCTTCAATAAACCATTCTGCCATGGTTTCACCGGGGTGTTGGCGCGCAATCAGCCACACTTTCAAATCGCTTTCCACTTGGTTGCCTATGGTCAGCAGATTGATATCGCGCCCTTGTAGGGTGCTGCCTAAGTCGTCAATTTGGCATAAACCACTGCCTTGGGCATCGCCTAAAAGGTTGAGATGTTGTTCGCTGGAATAGGGTTCAAAATAAGCATAATAAATGCTGTTGGCAAGTGGAGTGTGTTCGATGATTAACACGCCGTTTTCATAGCGTGTGGGAACACGAAACCAGTTTTGGCGGTCGTAAGAGGCGCAGGCTTGATAGTCGTGCCAACCATCGGGATAGGCAGCTTCTGCCGCATTGTCAAAATGTAAAACGCAAGGGGTGTAGGCAGCACCTTGCAAGCGGAAGTAAAACCATTGGGCAAAATCGGCAGCAGTATCGGGGCGTAAAGCCAAATGAATATGGCTAGGATGGTTGATGTCTTTCACAACAACTGAGCCTGCGTCAAATTGGGTACTGATTTTCAGCATAATGTTGAGCTTTATGTGGGAGGGTCAAAAGAAAGGCATTATATAGTTTTTTTTTGCCCATCACAGCAAACCATGGGGCATCGTGTATAAAAAATAAGCACAATCAAGGTGGGGGATAGGGCAAGCTATTTATTTCATGAAAAAGATAGTTTATCTAAATGGACAAGATTACAGAATGTTTCAAGGGGCGCATTTTGCGCTACAATAGCGCGTTTTAAGCAATCAAGCACCTATCTCCCATGCAATTAACTGCTGTCGGTGTGAACCACCAAACTGCACCTTTAAGTATTCGTGAAAAATTGGCATTTGCTGCCGCGATTTTACCTGATGCCGTTCATGATTTGATTGACAGTCATGCCGCGCGTGAAGCGGTGATTTTGTCTACTTGTAATCGCACGGAATTGTATTGCGTGGGCGACCCTGAACGTATTGTGGAATGGTTGGCGGCTTATCAAGGCTTGTCGGCAGATGAAATTCGCCCGTATCTCTACACTTTGGGTTGCAGCGAAACCATACGCCATGCTTTTCGTGTGGCGTGTGGTTTGGATAGCATGGTGTTGGGTGAGCCACAGATTTTGGGGCAAATTAAAGACGCGGTGCGCGTGGCACAAGAGCAAGATACGGTAGACACTTGGCTCAATGCGCTGTTTCAAAAAACGTTTGCAGTGGCTAAAGAAGTGCGCAGTGGCACGGCAGTGGGGGAAAACTCGGTGTCGATGGCAGCCGCTTCGGTTAAGATGGCAGAACAAATTTTCCCTTCGGTGAGCAAATTAAATGTTTTGTTTATCGGTGCGGGCGAGATGATTGAATTGGTGGCAACATATTTTGCGGCAAAAAATCCGCGTTTGATGACAGTTGCTAACCGCACCTTGCCTCGCGCACAAGAATTATGTGAAAAATTGGGCGTGAATGCCGAGCCTTGTTTATTAAGCGAATTGCCCGATAGATTGCAGGATTATGATGTGGTGGTGTCATCAACTGCCAGCCAGTTGCCGATTGTGGGGAAAGGCATGGTAGAACGTGCTTTGCGCCAACGGCATCATATGCCTATGTTTATGCTGGATTTGGCGGTGCCGCGTGATATTGAAGCGCAGGTGAGTGAATTAGATGATGTCTATCTCTACACCGTAGATGATATGATGAATATTGTGCAAACGGGAAAAGAAGCGCGTCAAAAAGCGGCTGCTGAAGCAGAAATGATGGTGGAACAAAAAGTGCATGAGTTTGTGGAATGGCAAAAGAGCCGTTCTAATGTGCCATTAATTCGTGCCTTGCGCGATGAAGGGGAACGGGCGCGCCGTTATGTGTTAGACAATGCCATGAAGCAATTAGCCAAGGGAACGCCTCCTGAAGAAGTGTTGGAGCGTTTATCCGTGCAGCTCACCAATAAATTATTGCATTCGCCCACGCATACCTTATCCAAATCAGGCAGTAAAGATGAAAACTTGGTGGATGCGGTTGCCCAAATTTATCATTTGCATCACCCCGAAATTGGTAAATAAGTCCACAGGAGGACGTTATGGATTTACATCATATTCGTGAAGATTACAGCAAACAAGAATTATCCGAACAACAATGCCATGCGAATCCTTTAATTCAATTTGAACAATGGCTCAATGAAGCAATACGCGCCCAAGTGAATGAACCCACCGCCATGAATGTGGCAACGGTTGATGCCATGGGCAAACCCAATAGCCGCATGGTGTTGCTCAAAGAAGTGAATGAACAGGGATTTGTGTTTTTCAGTAATTATTTAAGCCGCAAAGGACAAGCCTTAGATGTGCATCCTTATGCGGCATTAACATTTTTTTGGGCAGAATTAGAACGCCAAGTGCGGATTGAAGGCTGTGTGGAAAAACTATCGACACAGGCTTCTGATGAATATTTTGCCAGCCGCCCCTACACCAGCCGTTTGGGCGCATGGGCAAGTGAGCAAAGCAGCGTGATTGCGGATAAAAATGTGTTGATTAAACGAGCGGCGGCAGTGGGTTTGAAACATCCATTACACGTTCCCCGTCCGCCACATTGGGGCGGTTATGTGGTGATTCCTGAGCGTGTGGAGTTTTGGCAAGGTCGCCCCAGCCGCTTGCATGACCGCATTCAATATCGTTTGCAACATCAGGAATGGTTGAAAGAGCGTTTGGCTCCGTAATCACACCATTTCAAAACAAGCCAGCCAGCTTGGCGCATAGCCGCACCATCTTGGCTTGTGCAGAAGCTGTCCACGCTTTAAGCCAAAACAAATATGCCAAGTTTTTACCTTATGACAGGGGCGGATTTGATATCCGCCTTTTGTGAAAGATAGAAACCCAAGTGGATGGATACAATCTTCCCCTATAAAAGTGGAGCGTGTGGCAAATTGGGGACTAGGGTGTAACCATAATATCTGAAAAAAACATTTATCTCACTTACTAAAAGAAAGGCACAACTATGAGCAGCAATGGCATTTACGTTTGGGACAGCAACCACGGCATTCCCACCTCTTTTGACGAAGCAACCGAAATGCTCGACAAATTATCCAACACCACCGTTCGCGAACCCAGCGCCAACATGGCAGCTTTCGGCAAACTGATGGGGCGGTTTGTCAAAAAAGC
>JBHADP010000133.1:0-14590 GCA_041855125.1 Neisseria sp.
ATTGGCGGCGTATTGTACGGCAGAAGCAGGTATGTTGTCGTTGGCAGGCTTGGTAGGACACCCCGATGGCTCGGTGATTTTGCAAGCAGAGGCGCAAGCACCTTTGGCATACGCCGATGCTTTGGGCAGAGCCGTTGCTAAAAAACTGGCTGATGAGGGCGCACAAGCGTTAATTGATGCGGTTTTAGCAGAGCAACATGGCTAAACCTGTGATTTTGTTGGTGCGTCCAGCCAATCGTATGGCTCAAGACAGTGCGATTTGTGTGGCAGCAGGTTGGCAGCCGATTCCATTTAGTCCGATGGTTATTTGCCCTGATGCTACTGCATTGGCAAACTTGCCACAGCAATATCAGCAAGCCGATGCGGTGTTTTGGGTGAGTCCAAGTGCGGTGGAAATGGCACAAACCGCATGGTCGTTTCCTGCTGATGGGAAACCCCATATTGCTGTGGGAAAAGCCACTGCGGCGGCATTACAGCAAGCGGCGTGTCAAAATGTGATTTGTCCTGCACAAGGGAACGACAGTGAAGCGGTGGCGCAGTTGGCAATTTGGCGCACCTTGCCGGCTCAAGCACGCATATTAATTGTGCGCGGACAAGGTGGGCGTGAGTGTTTAGCCCATGATTTATGCGCACGCGGTTTTCGGGTGGATTATGCCGAAATTTATCGCCGCGAAACGCAATCATTGGATTGGACTTTGTGGCAAACGATACAGCCGCAAGCGGTTTGGATTACTTCACGCGAATTGGTGCAGGGTTTGTTTCAACAAGCACCGTTGCACATGGTGCAAACCCTGCAATCCTTGTTATACTTCACCCATCATCCGCGCATTGCTGAAGCGCTGTATCAAGCAGGTGTGCAACGTGTAAAATTAATCACGGCGTTGGATGCCGCGACTTTAATGAACAAAGAGAGAAATGCTGATGAATGAATCGAATTCTGCCCAGCCTGAACATGAAGCAGGCGAATCTAAAAACAGCAATGTGTCGGCAGGCAATGGCGAAGTTTCGCTCCAAAAAGAAACGCCTGCTTCTCAACCATCTTTACAGACAGGAACCCCTATGACTGAATCCACTAAACCAACTGAAACCACAGTAACCCCTGCGCCTGTGCCTGTGGTGATTCAACAATCGGGCGGCAAAGGCTTGGCAATCGGTGCATTGGTGTTGGCAATATTGGGCTTGGGTGCCAGCGGTTTCTTGTTTGTACAAGGGCAAAATGTGCTGAGAAACCAAGAATTGTCGTTTAATCAAAAAATGGATAAGGCGGCAGTGGGCGACAGCCAAAATGCGGTGATGTTGCAAGACAGTTTACGCAAGCAAGCAGAAATCGACACGCTTTTGATTCAGTTGAGCAAAGGTCAGCAAGATCATGGCGACCAAATTGCTCAAACGCAGCGTGCATATCAAGAATTGCTCAAGAGCCGTTCGGATTGGTTGGTCGATGAAGTGGAAGCCACATTAAATTTGGCTTCACAGCAATTATTGATTTCAGGTAATGTGCCTGTGGCGGTTACGGTGTTGGAAAATATTGAAAACCGCTTGAATCGCTTTGAACAAGCCGATTTGTTGCCCATTAAACAAGCCATCAGCAGTGATTTGGCTGAATTGAAAAATCGCCCTTATTTAGATGTGTCGGGCGCGTCATTGCGTTTGAATCGCTTAGAAGTGGCAGCCAGCAGCTTGCCATTGGTGGTGGACAGCACATTGCAGCCCACAAAAGAAGCGGCGGCTCATGCTACCGCGCCAACCAGTTGGTGGCAAAACGCATGGAATAAAACCGTGAGCAATCTGCAAAGCATGATTGAAGTGCGTAAACTCAATAGCAGCGATGCCATGTTGTTGTCGCCTGAACAAGTGTTTTTTGTGCGTGAAAACTTGCGTTTGCGTTTATTAGATGCACGAGTGGCCTTGATGCAGCACAATGGCGAAGTGTATTTAAATGATTTAAACAGCGTGGAAACCACGGTGAAGCAATATTTCGACACGCAATCGCCTGCCACACAAGCATGGTTAAAAGAAATTGGCGAATTAAAAGCGGTTGAGGTGCGTATGGCATCGAGCGATGCGCTAAAAGCCAGTTTAACTGCCGTACGCAATTATCAAGACAGCGTGCGTTCGCAAAATAATCAACCTGTGGTGATTTCTGAGCCAGCCAAAGCCTCTGCGCCTGCGGCAGAAACGCCTAAGCCTGCAACGGCAACCGCTTCTGCACCTGCGCCTGCTGCGGCATCGGCGGCAACTGCTTCTGCACCTGAAGCAGCCGCTTCAGCTGCCAAACCTGCCGAGAAAAAGGCTTCTGAGCCTGCTAAGGTGAAAGGGGCGCAAGCATGAAAGGCTTAATTTGGACAATTATTCTGTTTGCCGTGGCGGTGGGTGTGGCGATTGCTGCCAAAACCTTTAATGGCAATGTGTATATCGTGGTTGAACAAACCATGTTGCGCGTAAATCTGCACTTTTTTGCCATTGGTTTATTGCTGCTGGTGGGCGTGTTGTATCTGATTTTGGCATTATTGGCAGGTGTGTTGCGTGTGCCGACCAAATTGCAACGTTTTGGCTTAAACCGCAAAGGTAAAAAAGCAGGACATCATTTGCAAGCGGCAGGTTTGGCGTATTTTGAAGGCAAGTTTCAACAAGCCGAACAAGAAGCCGCCAAAGTGTTGGCAAACAAAGAAGCAGGCGATAATCGTGTGTTGGCATTGATGTTGGCTGCCCATGCTGCCGACCAAATGGACAATATCGAATTGCGTAACCAATATTTGCAAGACATTGCCCGTTTGCCTGAAAAAGCGCAATTATCGCGTTATCTGTTGCTGGCAGACAGTGCGCTTGCCAATCGCGATTATGCACTTGCTCAAGAAAACATCACGGCAGCCGCCAAACTCAATCCCAATTTAACCCGTTTGGTGAAACTGCAATTACGTTATGCTTTTGACCACGGCGATGCGGTTGAAGCCTTAGATAAAGTGGCGAAATTGCAAAAAGCAGGCGCACTCAATGCCCATGAAAGCGAACAATATCGCATTTGGGCGTATCGTCATTTATTGGCGATGGTGAGTCATGCCGAAGGCTTAAAAGCCTGTTTAAAACGCATCCCTGATGACATTAAAGCAGGTGAATTGTGTGTGGCGATTGCGGAAAAATACCAAGATTTGGGTTTATATGCAGGCGCGGTGGCATGGGTACAAAAACATTATCCACAAACCAAGCAAGCAGAATTATTGCCTGTGTTGGTGCAAAGTGTGCCATTTTTAAGTGAAAAAGAGCAGCAGCAAGCGATTGATATTGCAGATAATTGGCTCAGACAACAAGCCGATGATGCCGAATTGCTCACTTATTTAGGACAACTGGCATACAGCAAACAATTATGGGGCAAAGCGCAAGGTTATTTGGAAGCGAGCTTGGCAGTGCGCGAAAGCGCTCAAGCGCGTTTGGTGTTGGCAAAAGTGTTTGATGCCACCGAGCAAACCGACAAAGCCGAAGCGCAACGCAAACAGGTTTTGGAAGAAGCGGTACACAATGAACACCCCGCATTATTGAGCTTGGATAAACCCGCCGAATAATGGTTTGGGTGGATACCATAGGCAGATAAATCAGATGGTTTATCTGCCTTAATTTTTTACACAGCGATATTGTGTTAGAAAACAAGCATTAGGCAGCATAAAAGTAAAGTGTCATTTATTTGTAACAAATTTTTGTTAAAATAAATGAGTCTTTTTGTTAATTATTTTTATATGAACACCGAGTCTCCCAAAACTGCCAGCCATTTGCACGAGGCCATGCATCGTCCGCAAAGTAAGCTGGCTTCTCTGTTATTTGCTGCCGTTTTTGTAGGCGGTTTGATTTACCTCTTTCTTCAGCTCAACCAAGATATTTCGGGGGTGGACAATTTAAGTACCACCGCCATTATTATGCTGATTGCTGCCTTATTGATTGCATTGGGCTTTGAATTTGTGAATGGTTTTCACGATACCGCCAATGCGGTGGCAACGGTGATTTATACCCATTCTTTGCCGCCTTCGGTTGCGGTGGTGTGGTCGGGTGTGTTTAACTTTTTGGGGGTATTGTTTTCAAGCGGCATGGTGGCGTTTGGTATTATTGCGCTGCTGCCAGTAGAATTGATTTTGAATGTGAGCAGTGAAAATGGCTTTGCCATGGTGTTTGCATTATTGTGTGCGGCGATTTTGTGGAACTTGGGGACATGGTTTTTTGGCTTGCCTGCCTCATCATCGCATACTTTAATTGGTTCGATTTTAGGTGTGGGCATTGCCAATGCGGTGATTCACGGTCGCCCAGCCATCACAGGTGTGGATTGGGCGCAAGTACAAAAAATTGGCTTGGCATTATTGATTTCGCCTTTGATTGGTTTTGGTTTGGCAGCCTTGTTGTTGCTGTTGGCAAAGCGCGTGTTTCGCCGTCATCAAGAGTTGTTTGATGAACCGCAAGGCAATAAACCGCCCCCCAAATTGGTACGCGGCTTATTGATTTTAACGTGTACAGGTGTATCGTTTGCTCACGGCTCCAATGATGGACAAAAAGGCATGGGCTTGATTATGCTGATTTTGGTGGGTGTATTGCCTGTGGTGTATGGTTTAAATCAGTCGGTTACACCGCAAGAAGTAGCGCGTTTTGCGGCATTGTCGCAAAGCACGGTGCAAGTTGTACAGCAACATCATCAGTCGGCAACGCCTTTGCAAGGCAACAGCGAGCAAATATTGATTGATTATGTGCGCACCCGTGAATTGAATCCGCAAGTATTGCCAGCTTTGGCAGCAGAAGTGGGCATGGTTGGCAATAAATTGGCTGCAGCAGGTGATTATCGCCGTTTGAACAGTGATGCCGTGAGCGATTTGCGTAACCAAATGTATCTGACTTCAGAGAGCATTAAGCAATTATTAAAATCGCCTGAAATTAAAACCCAAACCGCTTTGGTAACGGCATTGCGTGATTATCAAAAAGCCATCGATAACAGTACCAAATTTATTCCTGTGTGGGTGAAAGTGGTGGTGGCGTTGGCATTGGGCTTAGGTACTATGGTGGGCTGGCGCAGAATTGTGATTACTGTGGGCGAGAAAATCGGTAAGAGCCATTTAACCTATGCCCAAGGTGCATCGGCTGAGATGGTTGCGATGACAACGATTGGTATTGCTGATGTGTTTGGCTTGCCTGTTTCCACCACCCACGTTTTATCATCAGGTGTGGCAGGTACGATGGCAGCCAATAAATCAGGTATCCAAAAACAAACCTTGATTAATTTATTATTAGCGTGGGTTTCCACCCTGCCTGCTGCCATGTTGTTATCGGGCGTATTATATTGGTTATTTAGCCAACTCTTTTAAAACCCACTCCAACCAAGCAGCTCAACATCAGAGCTGCTTTTTTTTAGATTGAAACACCGTCACTGATAGCGGAACGAGTTGGGGCAACACATAGGTGCTTACAACTGACCGTTATAACCATAGCAAAACAAGATATTTCCCCTCCCACTTAGCCATGCCTACAATGCCGTCCTAATAAACATAATAGGACACACACCATCATGACCCATTTCCCCATCTTCGCCAACCTTTCCCAACAACCTGTATTGGTGATAGGGGGGGGAACCATTGCCGAGCGTAAAATCCAAGCCTTATTGGCGGCAGACGCACAGGTTTTAGTGGTGGCGCAGCAGCTCAATGAACAGCTCACCGCTTGGCAAGAACAAGGCAGCATCACATGGTTGGCACAAACCTTTCATGATGAACACGTCAATGAAGCCGTTTTGGTTATTGCAGCAACCAATCAACCCGCTTTAAACCAACATGTTTCCCAAGCTGCCCAAGCTGCGAAAAAACTCGTGAATGTGGTTGATCAACAAGAATTATGCAGCTTTATTGTGCCTGCCGTGATTGACCGCTCCCCCGTACAAATTGCCGTGTCTAGTGGCGGAACCTCGCCTGTGATTGCCCGCCAAATTCGCCAACAAATCGAACAACAAACCCCCTTGCATTTAGGCTTCATGGCAGAAATCGCGGGCAAATACCGTGAAACCGTCAAACAAACCCTTACCACCTTGCCTGAACGCCGTGCCTTTTGGGAGCAACTGTTTCAGGGCAAATTTGCCGATTATTGTGCGCAAAACAATATAGAAGCAGCCGAAGCCGAGTTACAAGCCGCTTTAGCAGGACACCCCTCGCCACAAGGTTTTGTTACCCTAGTAGGTGCAGGGCCGGGCGATGCAGGTTTGCTGACCTTGCACGCCTTACAAGCCATTCAAGCGGCAGATGTGGTGTTATACGATGCTTTAGTAAGCGAAGACGTGATGCACTTAGTGCGTAAAGATGCGGAAAAAATCAACGTAGGCAAACGCGCCCGCAATCACAGCGTCCAGCAAGAAGAAACCAACGCTTTATTGCTGCGCTATGCCCAACAAGGCAAACGAGTGGTGCGTCTTAAAGGCGGCGACCCCTTTGTGTTTGGGCGTGGTGGCGAAGAGTTACAAGTATTGGCGGCAGCAAATATCCCGTTTCGTATCATACCGGGCATTACAGCCGCCTTGGGCGCAACCGCTTATGCAGGTATCCCACTCACCCACCGCGACCATGCCCAATCCGTACAATTTATTACAGGACATTGTAAAGCCGATGGCAGCGATGTGGATTGGCAAAGCTTTGCCCGTGCCAATCAAACCTTAGCCGTTTATATGGGAACCATTCAAGCTGCCAATATTGCTGCCGAACTGATTCAACACGGACGTGCTGCCGATACGCCAGTCGCCATTATCAGCAATGGCACACGCCCCAATCAAAGCGTGAAAACAGGGCAACTGCACGAACTAGCCCAACTGGCTGCTGATGCCCCTGCGCCTGCGCTGATTATTATTGGTGCAGTAGCGGCTTTGCATCATCGTTTAGAATGGTTTAAAAATACGCCTCATTAGGCTTGTTTCACAAGCTGTTTAACAGTATAATAATCCACTTGATTTTTCCTTTCTAATCAAATCGGGCCTGTAGCTCAGGGGTTAGAGCAGGGGACTCATAATCCCTTGGTCGTGGGTTCGAAACCCACTGGGCCCACCAACTGCTCTTATTTTTTACAGCACATTCACATAGAATGTGCTTTATTTATTTTGTAAAAAAGCCTAAACAAATTGTTTGGGCTTTTTTACATTTCACCGATTTACATTATATAATTAATAATCATTCTTATATTATTGATGATGTGATTGAATAAAGGGAAACATAATTGAGTAGACAAATAAACAACTTATGGTTGATGCCTGTGCTATTGCTTGGTTCAACAGCCGCATTAGGGCAGACTGGGGCAGGGCAGATTAATGAGAATATGCAAGACCGCCGTATTCAAGATGAGCAGATTCAGCATCAGTTGGCAGTGGGTAAACACAGTGCGGCAGTGGCAGCACAAGAGTCGCACTCAAGCGTGGTACAAGCAAAGAAAGAGACCAAAGTTTCTTTAAAAGCAGAAGAATTACAGCAACACCCTGATTTGATTGTACGGGCGATGTTGGCAGCCATTTTGCAAAATCATGGTGAACATGTGATGTTTTTATTGCCTTATTATGAAAAACTCCCTGAATCCATGCGTGAACGCGAGGTGGAATATTGGGCAAAAGCCATTGTGGCACGAGAAAAACAGCAATGGACACAAGCGATTCGCCTGTATCGTCATGTGTTGGCGGAACACGCGGATTGGGTACATGTGCGTTTGCAGTTGGCAATGGTGTTGTTTGCCAATAAGGAATGGGAAGCGGCAGCCGACCAGTTTCAAAAAGTACGCAGTGAGCAGGGTTTACCGCAAGAGATGGTGGGATATATCGACCAATATTTGCAAGCCATTCAGGAACAAAATCAGTGGAAATTTTATGGTGGACTCTCTTATTTAAACGATAAGAATATCAATAATGCGCCCAAACAATCGGATTTAGGTGGGGGGTGGCGAGCCGATCAGCCTGAATCGGGCGAAGGGGTGAGTTTTAATGTGGGTGTGGGGAAAAAGTGGAACTGGGGCAAGGGCTGGTTTAATGAGGGGCGTGTGGACACCCACGGTAAATATTATTGGAATAATCAACGTTATAATGAATTGACCGCGCGAGTGAGTGTGGGGGGCGGGTTTCAAAACGCCCAGCAAACGCTGACCTTGTTGCCGTTTAAAGAACATACTTGGTATGCAGGAGGCAGGCAAGGTAATAAGGCATTGAAGTCGTTTTCACATAATACAGGGGTGGCATTGGAATGGAATTATGGGTTTCATCCGCAATGGCAAGCGAATGTTTATGCGGAAGCGGCGCGTCAAAAGTATCGCACGCGCCAACATTTGAATGGTAAAAATCATTTTACTTCGGCAACGGTGGCGTATTTGCCGAATGCCAAGCAGTATTGGTTTGTCGGACTAGACCGCAGTTATAATCAGGCGAGAGATGGTGATGATTCGTTTATCCGTAAAGGCTTGCGTGTGGGTTGGGGGCAAGAGTGGGGCAAGGGTTTGTCCACACGTCTGAGTGCATCGTATGCCCATCGGGATTATCGGGCAGCAGGTTTTTTTAGAAAGGTGCAGCACAATCAGGAAACAGGGCTACAAGCCAGTATATGGCATCGTGGTGTGCATATTTGGGGCATTACGCCTCGTTTAACGTGGACTTATCATCAGGTCAACAGCAATCTACCTTTATATACCTATCATAAGCACAGAATGTTTATTGAATTGAGTAAGCAGTTTTAGATGTTTCAACATGTAGGGCAATACAAGGGTGTAGCGCGTTGCTCTGAATGGGAAGGACTAGGGGTTGCAGCCCTAAGAAAAAACGCTCTTGTTAGGCTAAACAAGAGCGTTTGGATGGCTAGTGCGGTTTATTCTTCTTTATTGTCTTTTTTAGGTGCAGGTTTTTTAGCGGCTAAACCCAGTGATTTTTGCCATTGAGCAGGGTCTTTCACCAAGTCTAAGGCGGTTTTTAATTGGGCATCTTTAGCAGGATTAGGCTCGCGGCGAGAAACGATGTCTTCTTTCTCTTTAGTGGCATCTTCTTGCAAGGCAGAAGCCGCTTCTTCCGTAGGTAAAATCCGTCCGGTTACTTCATCGCCACCTGTTGGATTGCCAATATGTCCTGCTAAATCGGCTTCGCGGCTTTCATACACGCGGTTTTTATCTTTGACTTCCACATCAGGCACAATGCCTTGTGCTTGAATTGAGCGGTCGTTGGGGGTGTAGTAGAGCGCGGTGGTGAGTTTAACAGCGCTGCCGTTAGAAAGCGGCAATACAGTTTGCACCGAGCCTTTACCAAAACTTTGTGTACCCACAATCACGGCGCGTTTATGGTCTTGCAAAGCACCTGCCACGATTTCGGAAGCAGAAGCCGAGCCTGAGTTAATCAACACGGTAACAGGGATATTTTTGGTTTCGGTGGGTAAGCCTGCTAAGGGGTCGGTATGGCCCGACAGGATATAATCGTTAGGAATGGCGGTTAGATTCATGCCATCTTTGCCGTTGCGCCCTTTGGTGCTAACAACTTTTGCACCTTGTGGCAAGAATGCTGCCGACACGCCCACCGCGCCATTTAATAAGCCACCAGGGTCATCGCGTAAGTCTAAAATTAAGCCTTTTAATGCCCCTTTGTTTTCTTTGTGCAATTTTTGGATGGCTTCGTTTAATGAGGCAACGGTGCGTTCTTGGAATTGGCTGATGCGTACATAGCCATAATTGGGCTCAAGCAATTTGAAGCGCACGCTTTGTACTTTAATGATGGCACGGGTGATTTTGACGGTGAGCGGTTTGCTGCTGTCTTTACGGGTAATGGTAAGCACAATATCCGTGCCGGGTTTACCACGCATTTTTTTCACGGCTTCATTAACGGTCATGCCGCGCGTGGAAACGCCATCAATTTTAACAATATAGTCGCCACTCTTAATGCCTGCGCGTTCGGCAGGGGTGTCTTCAATCGGGGCAATCACTTTCACAAAACCATCTTCTGCGCCCACTTCCATGCCCAAGCCACCAAATTCGCCACTGGTGGATTCTTTGAGGTCGGCATAATCTTTTTTATTCATGTATTCGGAATGGGGGTCGAGATTGCTGACCATGCCTTTAATTGAGCCTTCTAATAAATCGGCATCGGTTTTGTCTTCATAATAATTGGCTTTGATTTGTCCATAGACTTCTGCCAAAGTGCGGATAGACTGTACAGGCAGGGATTCTTTGCCTTGGTCTTTTTCGGCAGCAAAGCTCTGGATACTTAAGCAAAGTATCGCACCGCTAAATGCGCCAAAGGTGTAAAGAGCGACTTTTTTCAAAGTGGAAGTTGCCATAGGTATTTATCTCTTGTCTGTTAGTGGCGATGAGCTAGAGTTAAGTCATCGCGCGAAAGTGGGAAACTTTATTGGATTT
The DNA here is from genome assembly GCA_041855125.1 of Neisseria sp. Classification (GTDB taxonomy): domain Bacteria; phylum Pseudomonadota; class Gammaproteobacteria; order Burkholderiales; family Neisseriaceae; genus Neisseria. The sequence continues at coordinate 10,375 of JBHADP010000133.1, forward strand.
GCCGCCTATCGGCAACAGGGTTTGCTAAAAAAATCGTTAATTTGGGTGTGAAAACGCTATGAACAGGGTTTAACGCAGCCATGATAAGGGATTCATGGCGGTGTTGCGGTAACGGATTTCAAAGTATAAACCTTGTTCACCGCTTGCCAAGCTGCCGCTACTGCCTAGGGTGCTGCCTGCGTTCACTTTGCTGCCATTGCTCACGCCAATAGACGATAAACCTGTATAAATGCTGGTGTAATCGCCGCCGTGGTCAATAACAATGGTATTGCCATAACCGCTTAGATGACCGGCATAGGCAACGGTTCCTGCGGCAATGCTGCGTACGCCACTAGGCACGGTGGCATAAAATACGCCGCGCCATGTTCCCCCATTGGGGCGTGTTTGTCCAAAGCGTCCGCTTAGTGTGCCATTGATAGGGCGCGGTAAACGACCTTGTAAGCGGCTAAACTGATTCACCGATGGGTTTTCATATGGCGCTTGTAAGGCGCGGTCTTCCTCGGTTAAGGTGGAAACGGCGGCAGGTTCGGCAGCTTTGGCTTCGCTGGCATGGGTTTCATGGGGTGCTGTTGGGGCGTTTGCTTTTAGCTTAGGCGCAGTAGGTTTGGCTTTTGCCAAACGCTGTTGTGCCGCTTGATTGCGTGCAACCGCTTCTTGCTTGTGTTTGGCAGCATTGCGGCGCGTGATTTCGCTTAAAATTTGGTTTAAACGGGCTTCCGCCGCGCGTAAACGGGCAAGATGTTGTGTTTGATTATGGATTTGTGTACGCAGTTGCTCGCTTTCATTTTGTGCGTTGCTGGTGGTGCGTCCTAATTGTTTAAAAGTGGCTTCTTTTTGCCGTTTTAATTGCTGTAATTGCGTTAAACTCTTATCAATCGCGTGTTCCCGTTGTTTTAATTCCCCTTGCTGACGGCGCAAATCTTGCATCACTTGCTGATTGGCTTGATGAATATAACGGCTGTATTCCAAATAACGCGCTTTTTGACTGGGATTGGCATTTTGTAAAAACAACATCACGGCAGGGGATTGCCGATTGCGATATTGGCTGTTTAATAAACGCGCCACTTGCGCTTGTGCGCCCGCTACTTTGGTTTTTAAACTTTCTAACTCGGTTTGCAAGGTATTGAATTTATGCCATTCATTACGCTGTTGGCGGTTGAGATGCGTTAAATCTTGTTGGGCTTGATTTAATGCGTGTTGGGCTTGATTGAGGGTTTGTTGGGCATTTTTTTGGGCGGCTTGTTTTTGTTGTAAATCCGCTTGGGCAGCGCGAATGGCTTGGCGCACTTGTTCTAATTCGGTTTGGGGGGCAGGGGCTTGAGGCTCGGCATATACCGCTTGCCCCAGCAATAAACCCACCATCAATACAACCATCTGCACCCACATAACCCATCAAATCAATCACATTACAAAGTCATGGATTATAACGGATTTTCGCAAATTGTGCAGAAATCGCCTGCTCATTTTATTGAGCTACTTGTAATTTTGAAGAATGGGCTTTATATAGCAAAACAATTGTTTTAAGGGAAACCATGATGAATTTAGCCGACCATTTTTTAATCGCCATGCCCAGTTTAGACGACCCTTTTTTTGGGGGCAGTGTGGTGTATGTGTGCCAACATTCTGAAGAAGGGGCAATGGGTGTGGTGATTAATAAACCATCGCCTGTTTTGATGGACTTGATTTTTGAAGCGGCTGCTTCGCCCACGCCTGAGCGCTTTAAAGGACAATGGGTGATGATGGGCGGACCTGTACAAGTGGACAGAGGATTTGTGGTGCATACGCCATTGGGTTCATGGCAAAACAGTTTGGCGGTGAATGATGAAGTAGCACTCACCACTTCACGCGATATTATCGAGCAATTAAGTCTTGAAAATAAGGTTGAACAAGCGGTGGTTGCCATTGGTTATGCCAGTTGGAGTGCTGGGCAGTTAGAAAAAGAACTAGCGGAAAATTCATGGCTGACCGTGCCTGCCGACCAGCATATTCTGTTTCATTTGCCTTATGAGCAACGTTATCAAGCGGCATTGGCAAAATTGGGCGTGGAAGAAGTGTATTTAATGAAAGGGGCAGGTCATGCCTGATGCGTATCCTGCGCCCAAAGGAACAGCTTTGGGATTTGATTTTGGGGAAACGCGCATTGGTGTGGCACAAGGCGATGCAGAATTGGGTATGGCACACCCCATCGCTACGGTTACAGGGGTCAATTATGATGCTAAGTTTCAAGCCATTGAACGCTTGGTGCATGAATGGCAACCGCGTTATTTGGTGGTGGGATTGCCGGTGCATATTGATGGCACGGAACATGAATTAACCCGTTTGGCGCGTAAATTTGGTCGCCGTTTGCAAGGTCGTTTTGCGTTGCCTGTGTATTGGGTAGATGAACGTTTGTCTTCGTTGTATGCGGAAAGCCTGTTGGCAGAGGCACAAGTATTTGGTAAAAAACAAAAAGCGGTGTTAGACCAAGTGGCAGCGCAAGCGATTTTACAGAGTTTTTTTGTGAGTGGTGCGGTGGAATGGTTTAATGGCAGAAACGATGTGATAGAATAGTGCACGATTGTTCATTGAATATTTTAAAGGAAAGTAAAGATGCTCAATAACTTAGTAGGTTCTGTTCTCACTTCTTTGGTCAGCGATAATGACCCCAACACCACTACACCTATGGAATTGGTGGTGCAACTGATTAACCAAAGTGGTGGTGTTGAGAGCTTGATGAATATGTTGCAACAAGGCGGTTTGGGCGAAGCGTTGAATAGCTGGGTTTCTAATGGTGCCAATCAGGCGGTATCGGGCAATCAACTGCAAGATGCTTTAGGTAGCACTTTAGGTCAAGCAGCAGCTAATGTGGGTTTGAACAGCAATCAAGCAGGTGATTTATTATCGCAAGTGTTGCCACAAGTGATTAATGGTTTAACGCCTAATGGCAGCGCTGCTGACGCCAATGGTTTTGGTATGGATGACATTGCGCGTATTGCTTTACAGCAATTTTTGCAAAAATAATGGTTTAAATGTATGTACGCCCGATAGATAGTGAATCATCGGGCGTTGTTTATTGTGAGTGAGAATGAATGATGACTGAATCTCAAGAAGCTGTGATTTCTGCTGCGGCTAAGGCGCAGATTTTGGGTGAAGCCTTGCCCTATATTCGCCGTTTTTCAGGCAGTACGTTTGTGATTAAATATGGCGGCAATGCCATGACGGAAGAGCATTTGAAAGAAGGCTTTGCCAAAGATGTTACCTTGTTAAAACTGGTGGGCATCAATCCTGTGATTGTGCACGGGGGAGGGCCTCAGATTAATGAGATGCTGCAAAAAGTGGGCAAAGAAGGTGTGTTTGTGCAGGGAATGCGTGTTACCGATGCGGAAACCATGAATATTGTGGAAATGGTGTTGGGCGGACATGTGAATAAGGAGATTGTGTCTTTATTAAACCAACACGGCGGCAAAGCGGTGGGGGTAACAGGGCGCGACAATCATTTTATTAAGGCGAAAAAGTTGTTTATCAATACGCCCGAACGCAATGGCGTGGATATTGGGCAGGTGGGTGTGATTGAAAGCATTGATACATCTTTGATTCGTGAGATGGTGGAACGCGGCTATATCCCTGTGGTTGCGCCCATTGGTGTGGGACGACAAGGCGAAGCGTTTAATATTAATGCCGACTTGGTGGCAGGTAAATTGGCAGAAGAATTAGATGCTGAAAAGCTGATTATGATGACCAATATTACAGGCGTGATGGATAAGGAAGGCAATTTATTAACCAATCTTACACCACGCCGTATTGATGATTTGGTGGCAGATGGCACGTTATATGGTGGAATGTTGCCTAAAATCAGCTCGGCGATTGAAGCCGCCACTAATGGCGTAAAAGCGGTACATATTATTGATGGTCGGGTGTTAAATGCTTTGCTACTCGAAATTTTCACCGATAAAGGGGTCGGCTCAATGATTTTGGGCGAGGACGAGTAAACCCATCAACTAACCAGCTTAACGGGGTAGGCTGGTTAGTTTTAGTGAAAAATAAAGGGTTGCTCTAGTACGCTGCATAGATCAATTCTCAGTATCTACTCGGGTGCATTCGTTCTCAAGCCATTCAAGGTAAAATGGAATAAAGGGGTGGTAAACCATCAGGCAATTAAGGCGGCTCTTGAGCCGCCTTGTTTTATTTTTGAATCACACGAACTTTTAAATCGTTTTGATAGATTTGGATTTCTAAA
>JBHADP010000134.1:0-4746 GCA_041855125.1 Neisseria sp.
GAACATATCAATATCAGGAAGTAAGCCCCCGATAACGCCAACCGTCTCCCAATAACGATTTCGCATATGAACAGGTTTAAATGATATAAACCATTTTGCAACTATATAACCCGCAGCTGCATGAGCAATCAACATGAGTACACCTTATTTATTGAGCAAGCTGGCGGTGGTTATTTGAATTGCTTCAAAAAACTCAAATCATTATCAAAAAACAAGCGCAAGTCATTCACACCATAACGCAGCATGGCAAAACGGTCTAAACCAATGCCAAATGCAAAACCTGTATAGCGTTCAGGGTCAATATTCACATTTTGCAACACATTCGGATGCACCATGCCACAACCGCCTACTTCCAACCATTTGCCATTGTCGCCCATAATATCAATCTCGGCAGATGGCTCGGTAAACGGGAAAAATGAAGGGCGGAAACGTACTTGCAAATCATCGCGTTCAAAGAAGCGGCGGATAAAATCAGTAAACACCGCTTTTAAATCCGCAAAGGTTACGCCCTCTTCCACCCACAAGCCTTCTGCTTGATGGAACATAGGCGAATGCGTGGCATCTGAATCCACACGGTATACGCGACCTGGGGCAATAATGCGAATAGGTGGATGTTGCTTATCCAACATATAACGAATTTGAATCGGCGAAGTATGGGTACGCAACACATCACCATTTTCCACATAAAATGTGTCTTGCATGGCACGTGCAGGGTGATTTTGTGGAATATTCAAGGCTTGGAAATTATGAAAATCGTCTTCAATTTCGGGGCCGTCTGCCACTTCAAAGCCCATACCATGAAACAGCTCAACCACACGCTGCAATGTTAAGGTAACAGGATGCAAACCACCACTTGATTGCCCTCGCCCTGGTAGGGTTACATCTAAGGCTTCTGCTGCTAATTGCGCCTGCAATTTAGCCGCATTAAACGCATCACGTTTTTGCTGATAAGCCGTTTGGAAACGGTTTTTGCATTCATTAATATGCGCGCCTACGGTTTTACGCTCCTCAGGCGACATACTGCCTAATTGCTTGAGCAACACATTTAATTCACCTGTTTTGCCTAAATATTGCGCTTTTACCAACTCCAATGCTTGTTGGTCGGCAGCCGCTTCCACCGCAGCAATGCCTGCTGCCACAATTTGTTCTACATTTTGCATAGTCATCATTATAGAAAGTAAGTTGAATTGACTGATGCAAAACGGCTCTTTAAAAACAATTTTGCATCAGTCAATCAATCGTGTGATACCCATCAGGGCAATTCAATCAGCCTACTCAAAGCGGGCTATTTTACCGCAAATCCCTGTTTTTAAAAAGCTCAAAGGCAACAAAAAAGGAAACCGAAGTTTCCTTTTTGATGTGCTGATTGCAACAGAATTAAGCCAGAGCAGCTTTCGCTTTTTCTACCAACTGAGCAAAAGCGGCTTTATCAAATACAGCCAAGTCAGCCAATACTTTGCGGTCTAATTCAATGGCAGCGCGTTTCAAGCCATTCATGAATTTACTGTAAGACAAGCCATTTTCACGAGCGCCTGCATTAATACGCACAATCCATAATTGACGGAATTGGCGTTTACGTTGACGGCGGTCGCGGTAAGCATATTGACCTGCCTTCATCACCGCTTGCTTAGCAACACGGTAGACGTTTTTACGACGACCACGATAGCCTTTGGCTAACGCTAATACTTTTTTGTGACGAGCACGTGCGGTTACACCGCGTTTTACGCGTGGCATATTCTAAACTCCTTAAGCGTAGGGTAACATTTTAGCAACAGAAGCCAAATCGCGTTCATGCACCATAGAAGTGCCACGCAACTGACGTTTGTTTTTAGTGGTTTTTTTGGTCAAGATGTGACGTTTGAACGCATGAGCGCGTTTTACACCACCGTTACCCAAAACTTTAAAGCGTTTTTTCGCGCTAGATTTGGTTTTCATTTTTGGCATGGGAAAACTCCATATCATTTATTAGATTAGGCATAAGGGGGCTACAACATAAGCACTTGTTACCCCAATACCACGATTTTTTGCCGTATCAATCCACTTGCTTTCACGGCACAAAAGCAAGCTTTAAATTATAGCCTTATTTCTTTTTAGGCGCAATCATCATGACCATTTGGCGACCTTCCATTTTAGGAAACTGTTCCACTTGTCCCACTTCCGCCAAATCTTCTTTCACACGCTCTAAAAGTTGTGCGCCCAGTTGTTGGTGCGCCATTTCACGTCCCCGAAAGCGTAAAGTTACTTTTACCTTATCGCCATCTGCCAAAAAGCGATTGATACTACGCATTTTAATTTGATAATCGCCTTCATCCGTGCCGGGGCGGAATTTGATTTCCTTAATTTGCACTTGCTTTTGCTTTTTCTTGGCTTCATCACGTTTTTTGGCTTGCTCATACTTATATTTGCCAAAATCCATCAGTTTGCAAACAGGTGGCTTCGCGGTGGGGGAAATTTCCACCAAATCCACGTCCTGTTCTTCAGCCATAGCCAAGGCTTCTTTAATATTAACAACACCAAGCTGTTCGCCTGTACCACTGATTAAACGCACTTCCTTGGCGGTGATTTCGCCATTAATTCGTGCTTCGCGTTCTTGTGCGATGATGAATTCTCCTATAAAGGTTAAATAAATGGGATACGCTGTTACTTTAAATATTTAAGCGTATCACGATTTTGAATGATTGGGTTGTTTCAATACACAGGACGACACATAAAGCGTCGCCCTACGTGTTGCCCTGAAACAGAAGGGGTTACGCCCCTCCTGTTTAAATTATCCGCCATCAATGACGGGGTTTCAACCGAAAAGGAACAATGATGAAACCAAAGTCGGATACGAATATCCGACCTGTGGTTTAGAAGGTGTTGTTTAACTCGGTTTGTAATTGGGCGATAAAGTCTTCTACTTTCATGCTGCCCAAATCTTCGGCTTTATGACGCACGGCAACTTGTCCATTTTCTTTTTCTTTCTCGCCCACCACAATTTGATAAGGATAGCGATATTGGCTGTTGTCGCGGATTTTGTAGCCAATTTTTTCGTTACGCAAATCCAGTTCGGCGCGGAAACCTGCTGCTTTCAGTTTTTGAACCACCTCGCGGCAATAATCGGCTTGTTTTTCGGTGATATTCATCACTATCATTTGCACAGGTGCCAGCCATAATGGGAAAGAACCTGCATGGTTTTCAATCAAGATGCCGATAAAGCGTTCCATTGAGCCTAAAATGGCGCGGTGCAACATCACGGGGCGAGCGCGACCGTTGTCTTCGGTAACATATTCTGCGCCCAAGCGTTCGGGCAAAACAAAATCAAGCTGAATGGTGCCACACTGCCATGAACGACCAATCGCGTCTTTAATATGGTATTCCACTTTAGGACCATAGAACGCGCCCTCACCCGGCAATTCTTCCCATTCAATGCCACAAGCGGTTAAGGCTTCGCGTAAGCCTTGTTCGGCTTTGTCCCATGTTTCATCTGAACCTGTGCGTTTTTCAGGGCGCAGAGACAGTTTCACGCTCACATTATCGAAGCCAAATTGCTTGTATATTTTCATCACTAATAAGTTAAATGCTTGGGCTTCTTGGGTAATTTGTTCTTCAGTACAAAAAATATGGGCATCGTCTTGAACAAAACCACGCACACGCATTAAACCATGCAAAGCGCCTGAAGGTTCGTTGCGGTGGCATGAACCGAATTCGGCTAAACGCATTGGTAAATCGCGGTATGAGCGCAAACCGTGATTAAAGATTTGTACATGACCGGGGCAGTTCATGGGTTTGACAGCATATTCGCGTTTTTCAGAAGCGGTTAAGAACATATTGTCTTTATAGTTTTCCCAATGCCCTGATTTTTCCCAAAAGGATTTGTCCATAATTTGGGGTGTTTTCACTTCTTGGTAGCCTGCGGCTTCCAGTTCACGGCGCATATGTTGTTCAATCACTTGCCATAATGTCCAACCGCGTGGATGCCAAAACACCATGCCGGGGGCTTCGTCTTGTAAATGGAACAAATCTAATTGTTTGCCCAATTTACGGTGGTCGCGTTTTTCGGCTTCTTCGATACGTTGAATATAGGCTTTTAATTCGTCTTTAGTTGCCCACGCGGTGCCATAAATGCGCTGCAACATTTCGTTATTGCTGTCGCCACGCCAATAAGCGCCTGCTAATTTGGTCAGTTTAAAATGTTTGAGAAAACGAGTGTTGGGGACGTGAGGACCACGACACATATCCACATATTCTTGATGATGATATAAGCCCATGGCTTCTACTTCGGGCATATCGTCAATCAAACGCAATTTGTATTCTTCGCCGCGCTCGGTGAAGGTTTGAATGGTTTGAGCGCGAGGTGTCATCACTTTAATGACATCGTAATCTTGGTTAATCAGTTCTTTCATACGCGCTTCGATTTTGGCAACATCTTCGGGCGTAAATGGTTTATCGGTGGCGATGTCGTAATAAAAGCCATCTTCAATCACTGGACCAATCACCATTTTGGCATCGGGATACAGTTGTTTGACGGCATGACCCACCAAGTGCGCGCACGAATGGCGAATGATTTCCACGCCTTCAGGGTCTTTAGGCGTGATGATTTGCACATGAGCATCAGCGGTGATGGGGTCGCACGCATCCACCAAAACGCCATTGACCTTGCCTGCCACCGTGGCTTTTGCTAAACCTGCGCCAATAGAAGCCGCCACCTCAGCGACCGAAACAGCTTGTTCAAATTGACGGATTGAACCATCAGGCAAGGTAATA
>JBHADP010000135.1:0-7197 GCA_041855125.1 Neisseria sp.
AATAATTTCAACAAACCGCTTGACAACACCATTTAGCGCATCTATAATGCCCACTTCTTCGGGTCGTTAGCTCAGTCGGTAGAGCAGCGGACTTTTAATCCGTTGGTCGAAGGTTCGAATCCTTCACGACCCACCAAGTTTCTAAGCCAAGCATCTTTGCTTGGCTTTTTGCTTACTTGTCGCCACAAATAAAGAGCAGGTATATACCTGCTCCCCATCAACGCCTGATGCTTAGGCGCGTCCGATTGCTTTATCGGCAATGTCCTTGCGATACTGTATACCGTCAAACTGAATATGTGATAAAGCCTGATAGGCTTGCGCTTTTGCTGTTTGCACATCATCGCCCAAGCCCACCACACACAACACCCGTCCGCCATTTGTAACAATGTCGCCTGCATCGTTACAAGTTGTGCCTGCATGGAACACCTTACCCACCTGATTGGCAGCATCTAAGCCTGTAATCACATCGCCTTTTTTAGGGCTATCAGGATAATGAGCGGCTGCCAACACCACGCCAACTGCGGTTTGCGCTTTCCATTCTGCGGTTATGGTGTCTAATTGACCAGCAATCGCTGCTTGCACCAAATCCACCAAATCGCTGTCCAAACGGCTCATAATCGGTTGCGTTTCGGGGTCGCCAAAACGGCAGTTAAACTCAATAGTATAAGGTGCGCCTGTGTGGTCTATCATCAAGCCTGCATATAAAAAGCCTGTAAACTCATTGCCATCGGCTTGCATACCGCGCACCGTAGGCAAAATAATTTCATCCATCACACGCTGATAAACAGCAGGCGTTACCACAGGTGCAGGACTATAAGCGCCCATACCGCCTGTATTAGGGCCTTGATCGCCATCTAATAAACGCTTATGGTCTTGGCTGGTTGCCATGGGCAATACATGTTTGCCATCAACCATCACAATAAAACTGGCTTCTTCGCCTTGCAAAAAGTCTTCAATCACCACGCGCGCGCCTGCATCGCCCATTTTATTGCCCAACAACATATCATCAATCGCAGCGTGGGCTTCTTCCAAGCTCAATGCCACAATCACGCCTTTGCCTGCTGCCAAACCATCGGCTTTAATCACAATGGGCGCGCCTTTTTGTGCCACATAATCATGCGCGGCTTGGGCATCGCTAAAGGTTTGATATTGCGCGGTAGGAATACCGTGTTTTTTCATAAAGGCTTTGGCAAAATCTTTAGAGCTTTCTAATTGGGCGGCAGCTTGGGTCGGTCCAAAAATAGGCAAACCTGCGGCGCGGAAATCATCCACGATGCCTGCTGCCAACGGTGCTTCAGGCCCTACCACCGTAAACGCAATTTGTTCTTGTTGGCAAAACGCGATTAAATCGGCATGGCGGCTTAAGGGCAAATTATGCAGTTTCGGCTCAATCGCTGTGCCTGCATTGCCTGTTGCCACATACACCGCGCTCACCTTAGGCGATTGCGCCAATTTCCATGCCAAAGCGTGTTCACGCCCACCATTACCAATAACAAGTAATTTCATGTTGATAACCTTATTTGGGTTGAGTAATAATTTCAAAAGTCCATTGAGGATTGAGTTGTTCAGTTGCTGCTAAATCTAATTTGATGATAAGTGAATTATGGGTGATTGCTTTTTCATTACAAGTGCATATTAACTGTTTTGATTCATCTAATTCAATCGCATCTGGCTCGGTGCTTTCTACTAAAATAATTAGACCCTTTGCCAGAAATCTTGTTGGAGAAATATGTTGTTCTTGTAAGGTTTTTTCTGTCGTAACCGCACCAAAAATGTTCTTACTTTTATCAATTTGAATTAATGCTTGTGTAGTAATAAGATTTGTTCCACGAAGATTTGCTTCGCTAAGGTCTGCCTCTCTAAGGTCTGCCTCTCTAAGGTTTGCCCTTCTAAGTCTCGCTCCACTAAGGTTTGCCTCAATAAGGCTTGCCCCACTAAGGTTTGCCCCACTAAGGTTTGCCCCACTAAGGTTTGCCCCAATAAGGTTTGCCCCAATAAGGTTTGCCACACTAAGGTTTGCCACACTAAGGTTTGCCACACTAAGGTTTGCCCCAATAAGGTTTGCCACACTAAGGTTTGCCACACTAAGGTTTGCCCCAATAAGGTCTGCCACAATAAGGTTTGCCTCACTAAGGTTTGCCCTACTTAGGTTTGCCCCAATGAGGTTTGCCCTACTTAGGTTTGCCTTAGCAAAATTCATTTTCTCAATAAAACGCACCCCTTGTAATTGCATATCTTCTGCGTTCCATTCATTCCCTTGATGGTCTTGAGCAAATAGCTGGTTACGTAAAGTCTCATGTGCCAAACCAGCTAACTTCAAATTCATACCTGCTAAGCATAAATTGGGGAAAACTTCAGGATGTTGGCGTATTAATAATTGTCCTTTGGCATCCGTTGCCAATAATACACGGGTCAATGCAATACCTAAGGGGCTATTGGCGCGTGCTGCTTGTATGCGTTGAATAATTTCTTTATTTTCAGCATTGTCTATATCTGCTAATTTTTGTACATCTTGTTGCTGCAATACTAGCCAAGCAGCAGCCAATAAATTTACCGCAGGCTTCTGAAAACTTTCGCCATGGTCGCCACGATAAAAAGGCAGCAAATTATAAACAGCCGCAATTTGCAAGCCTATTGCGCCATCACGTTTGCTAAATGTAGGCAATGCAATATTTTGATGGGGAACAAAGCGTTCTGTGCTGGTTTCTTTGTTTTCTTCAGTAGTTGAGCTTTTTGTACTGGTTTCTTTTTTATTTTCTTCCACAGTTTGATCATCATTCTTACAAGTTATTTTTGTGCTGTTTTTTTCAGTTTTTTTATCCTCTTGTAAATGGGCACCGCTTACCCATTCAGCAATTTTTTGAAATTCTTTTAAATTAATATCTTTGCGTTGATTTTCAATTTGTTGGCGAGTATTTTCATCACGAAAATGCCAAATCACAAAGGCAACAGGAGAGGAAATAATAAGAGCAACTACCGTCCAAATAGCATTCCCTTTGATAAAAGTATCTGGTAATTTTTCCCATCCCACTACCCCAAAAACAAGAACCAATAAAATAATCAATGCCAATAATCCCGCCCACAACACTTTTCTGGCGCGTGCATCATTGAAAAACCACCATTTTTTGATTTTTTCTGACATCATTACTTCCCAACAATAGCATGACAAAAAACCGCCTGAAAAACGTTTTCCAAGCGGTATGTGCCAATGAGCCTTAATTACGCATTGCCTTGTTCTTGCTGTTGTTGATACATGGCATCAAAATTAATCGGCGCGAGCAACACAGGTGGGAAGCCTGCGCGGGTTACTTCGCTAGACACCGCTTCACGCGCATAAGGGAATAAGATATTTGGACATGCCACCGCCAATAAAATGGCTTCGTCTTCTTCAGGAATGTTTTCCAAACGGAAAATACCGCATTGGGTTACTTCGTTTAAAAACATCACACGCTCATCAGGCAATTTAGCGGTTACGGTAACGGTTACGGCAACATTATAAAAATTGTCTTCCAATTTTTCACTTTGGGTAGAAACGCGCATATCCACATTAGGTTCGCCTTGTTCCAAGAAAATGCGGGGGGCGTGTGGCACTTCCAACGACATATCTTTTACATACAATTTTTCAATGCTGAATACAGGTTGCGCTTGTTGTTCGCTCATGGAGTTCTCTCTTTAAAAAAGCAGGGTTAAGAAAGGGATTCGCCATTTAATAATGGCACCAAACCGCCTTGTTGATGCAAGGCGCGTAAATCGGTGAAACCACCCATATGGGTTTCGCCAATAAAAATTTGCGGTACCGTGCGCGTGCCAGTGGCAGCACACATTTGAGCAAATGCCGCAGGTTGGGCAGCCGCGCTGATTTCTTGAATCTCGGTAACGCCCACTTGTTTTAATAACATTTTTGCCATATTGCAATAAGGACAATATGGACCAGTATACATAGTAACGGTTTGCATCGGTTGTTGGATTCTCAGTTTAAATTGGGCTTCACTATGGGGCTAGGGCTTTATTTTTGCAAGAGTGGAGCGCAAAACTTTGTGTTAAAACGCCCGCGCACCACGCACCACACTAGCCACTAAATGATCCATATCCGCCAAATATTGGTCGGAACGGCTGCTGTTAATCAATACTACAATCACCAAAGGTGGTGTGTTGCCATCGCCTAACCAATAACCTGCTAAGGCACGCACATTTTTGAGTGTGCCTGTTTTTAGGCGCAAAGGCGCACCGATTTGGCGAAAACGGGTTTTGAGTGTGCCATCTGTGCCTGCAATCGGTAAACCATCTATAAAGGCTTGGCGAAACGGGCTGTAATAGGCTTTTTCCAACATTTGCCCTAGATGACGCGCCGTAATCCGTTCACGACGTGATAAACCCGAGCCGTTTTCTAATATCAAGGTTTCATCGTCTAAACCTGCTGCCACCCATTCACGGCGCACGGCAATTTTAGCGTTTTGTGATGTGCGTTTGTCTGCTGCCTGTTCGCCCAGTTTCAAAAAGACTGTGCGGGCAATTAAATTATTGGAAAATTTGTTCATATCCGACAAAATTTCCCACATCGGTTTAGACTGAAAACGTGCCAACACTTTGGCATGAGTAGGCGTGGTGCTGATGCGTATTCCATCGCTGATTTGTCCGCCCATCGCCCGCCATTGATTGATAAAACTGCGTTGTGCAAATTCTTGCGTGTTAAGCATATTGATAAACATTTCTTGTCCCAAGCAACTGCTGGGTAGCTGCCCTGTAAATGACAACACACCATCTTGATAGTTTGCCTGCATATACCGCGCCAATGATGGACAAGCTGCACCCGAAGCCGACAAGGTGAGGGCTTGCCGTTGTGGAATTTCAGGTAAAGGCGGATTGGTTCGCACCACAATCGCACCTGTGGCATCGCGCTCAGGCTTTGCCCACACCACTTTATACGCCAGCATATGGGGGTCGGGTGCGGTCATAAATGTTGCGCCTGTGTCTTCCACAAAATCATCAGCACTGCCCTTATCGCCCCACACGCTGCGATCCAACACCAACTGCCCTGCAATGCGTTGAATGCCTGCGCTGCTTAATTGCTGCTGCATGGCAATTAAACTTTCTTGGTCAAACACAGGGTCGCCACTGCCCACCCAATAAATATCGCCTTGCAAAGTGTCGCCCACGATTTTGCCATCACTTTTAAACTCAGTTTGCCAGCGATACTGTGCGCCCAAAGCCCGAAAAGCCGCAAAAGCCGTTACCAGCTTCATGGTAGAAGCAGGATTCATTGCCACATCGGTGCGATGTTCTGCCACCATTTTGCCCGTATTCAAATCTTTTACATACACCGCTACTTCATCTGCCCGCATTTTGCCGAAATTCAACGCAAAACTAGGTAAAGAGAAGCTAGACAACAGCAATACAACACCCCAAGAACGCCACATGGTAAACCATCGCTTCACAAATAAAAATCAGATTATAATAGAAAAACAGCTTACTTTATTGGCATTCTTAAGCTGTCTCACTTTCCCATCATCATGCAATTTACATAAAAAATATCCCCTATTTCTTGAAGCCTAGTTGAATAGCCAAGATTAACAAGGTAAACTTCATCTATTGAAAAATTTTATGGTGTAATCCACCCCATATCACCACACCTCAAACACCATTGTTTAGCTTGTTTGAAGGGTTGGATAACATACTTACACCCTAGTTTTACTTCCACAAGAGAAGGTTTCCAAACACAAAAGGAATATTGATGAAGTCGGCTTTTGATATCAAATCCGCCCGTTTAGACGCGCTTGCCATACGCTTAAACAGCATGGATGCGGCTGAATGGGAAAGCACATTAGCAGAACGTGCGGCACAATATCAGGAACTCAATATGCCGATGGTGTTGGATATTCCCGCAGACGCCACCCCTGATGACTTTGACATCGCAGCCATCACCAGCGTCTTTCGGGCGCACCAACTACCTTTAATCGCATTACGGCACGAAGATGCCAAAACATGGGAAAACATCGCTCGCCAACATCAACTGGCGTTTAACGAATCGGTGAAAGTGATTGAACCTACCGAAGACCTCAGCCATGAGCCTGTCCCCACCACCCTGATTAACCAACCCACTGTTTTTGTTTCCACACCTGTTCGCACAGGTCAGCAAGTGTATGCTGAAAATGCGGATTTAATTGTAACAGGCGTGGTCAGCTCAGGCGCAGAACTGATTGCAGATGGCAATATCCATGTTTATGCCACCATGCGCGGACGCGCAATAGCAGGTGCAAGCGGCAGACGCGATGCCCGCATTTTTATCCACCACATGCAAGCTGAATTGGTGTCGGTGGGCGGCATTTTCCGTAATTTTGAACAAGATTTGCCCGAACATTTACATAAAAAAGCCGTGCAAATCCATTTAGAAGATAACCGTTTGGTTATCAATCCAATTAATCTTTAACCAACACAACAATTAGAAAAGGAAGACTTGTGTCAAGAATTATCGTTGTAACTTCAGGCAAAGGCGGCGTTGGTAAAACCACCACCAGCGCCAGTATTGCAGCAGGCTTGGCAATGCGGGGACACAAAACAGCCGTGATTGATTTTGATGTGGGCTTGCGTAACCTTGATTTGATTATGGGTTGTGAGCGCCGCGTGGTGTACGACCTTGTCAATGTGATTCAAGGCGAAGCCAGCTTAAATCAAGCCCTAATCAAAGACAAACATTGCGACAATTTGGTGATTTTACCCGCTTCGCAAACCCGCGATAAAGATGCCCTCACGCAAGAGGGCGTAGGCAAGGTATTAGAAGAATTAGCCAGCACGCATGGCTGTGAATTTATCATTTGTGATTCGCCCGCAGGTATTGAACACGGCGCATTGATGGCATTGTATTTTGCCGACGAAGCCATTGTTACCACCAATCCTGAAGTATCGAGCGTGCGCGATTCCGACCGCATTTTGGGCATTTTGCAAAGCAAATCACGCAAGGCAGAACAAGGCGGCTCGGTTAAAGAACATTTGCTGATTACCCGTTATTCGCCTGAGCGCGTGGCAAAAGGCGAGATGCTGTCGGTACAAGATATTTGCGATATTTTGCGCATTCCTTTGATTGGCGTGATTCCTGAATCGCAAAGCGTATTACAAGCCTCTAATGCGGGTACACCTGTGATTCATCAAGCTGACACCACCGCAGCCGAAGCCTATAAAGATGTGATTGCGCGTTTATTA
>JBHADP010000136.1:0-10738 GCA_041855125.1 Neisseria sp.
AAACACCAATCATATAAGGCGCGCAGTAAATAAGGTTTGGTTGAAGTGGTCATATCGTTCTCTTAACGGCGCATGGCTTTTTCAGCAGGCGTGAGGGCTTCGATAAAGGCTTCACGTTGGAAAATACGTTCGGCATATTTTAGTAAGGCAGCCGATGATTTGCCCAATTTGATGTCGTAATGGTCTAAACGCCATAATAAAGGTGCTAATGCCACATCAATCATGGAAAAGTCATCGCCTAAGATGTATTTGTTTTTTGCAAATGCAGGGGAAAGAATGGTTAAACCTTGGGCAATGGCTTCACGCGCTTTGGCTTGTTCTTTACTGGTAGATTCAGGCGTTTCCAATACTTGCACATGGCTAAATAATTCGCGCTCTAAACGATACAACACCAAGCGTCCGCGTCCACGTTGCACAGGGTCACCCGGCATTAATTGCGGATGAGGGAAACGCTCATCAATGTATTCATTGATAATATTGGATTCATGCAAAATCAAATCACGTTCCACCAATACAGGCACTTGGTTATAAGGATTCATCACCGCTAAATCTTCAGGTTTATTGAAAATATCAACGTCTTTGATTTCAAAATCCATGCCTTTTTCAAACAATACGAAGCGGCAACGATGGCTAAATGGGCAGGTAATGCCCGAGTATAAAATCATCATGATGGGGTACTCAAATTCAGAAAAGGATGCCAAATCATACCTAATTTACATTTTTTTTGCCATAAAATGAATCTAATCTATTGTTTTACTGTATAAAAAATAGATTTATTCGCGATGATAGGGATGGTTATTCAAAATGGATACCGCACGATAAAGCTGCTCTGTGAGCAACACACGCACCATACCATGTGGCAAGGTTAAACTGGATAAGCGCAACATTAAACGTGCTTTCTGTTTGAGTGTATCGGTCATGCCATCTGCACCGCCAATCACAAAGCAAACGTGCTCACCATCAAGCTGCCATTGTTTGAGATATGCTGCCAATTCCACCGAAGTAGGCGCTTTGCCGCGTTCATCTAATACCACTAAAAACGCACCATCGGGAATGGCTTCTACAATGCGTTTTTCTTCTGCTGCCATACCTTGTGCAGCATTCACGCCCGAGCCTCGTTTTTCAGGTTTAATTTCTTTTAATACATATTGCACCTCACGCCCAAAGCGTTTGGCATATTCATTCACAGCATCATCTACCCAACGCGGCATTTTTGTGCCTACGGCTAATACGGTTATGTTCATATCAAATCATGAAATAAAAAATACTAAAATTTACAAAAAAATAAAATCAATGGTAATATCAAATTGCATTAAGTAATGCTAAAACAATAATAATGTAAATAAATTTAAAGAATGTGAGCTTATTTCTCATAAAGGAGACCACACCATGAAAAAAACTATTTTTACCTTATTAATGAGTAGTTATGCTATTAATTTTGCATTTGCAGAAACAGATTCAAATATTATGCTCATTGCAGCACAAATGGCGCTGGCAGAATCTGCTAGTGAAAAAGCGGGCTATACGCGCAGTAACCATGAAAGAGAGTTTGATAAATTGAATTCTGGTGAAACAGATAGTTTTAGTGTGAACTTACGGCAAGGATATCAATATAAAATCATGGGTGTTTGTGATAAATATTGTAAAGACCTTGATTTTAAATTGTTTGATGATAACGGCAATCAAGTTTCATCGGATAGTTCTGCTGATTCTATGCCAATAGTGGATGTTGCACCTAAATGGTCCGCAACATTTAAATTACAAGTCAACATGTATGACTGCACCCGAAATCCTTGTTTTTATGGTTTAACCGTTATGCGTAAGCGTCATTAAGCGACCACAGTTTAAATATCAGGTTAGGTAATCTTACCAACCTGATATTTTTACGCTTAACGGTGCAATGCCATATTGTCGCGATGAATCAACTCGGTTTCATTGATGTAACCCAGTTTGCCTATAATCTGCTCTGATGAAGCACGCAGAATTTTGCCGATTTCGCCACTACTATAATTCACTAAACCTCGTGCGATTTCTTTGCCATCGGTATTAAACACCGCCACCAATTCACCGCGATGAAAATGTCCATCTACGCGCACACAGCCCACAGGCAATAAACTACGTCCATTTAATAAGGCTTTTGCGGCACCCTTATCAATCACCACGCTACCCGCTTGTTGCACATGCCCCAATAACCATTGTTTACGCGCTGCCACACGGCTATGCCCACTGGTAAATAAAGTACCAATACTTTCGCCTTGCAACAAACGCAATAACACATCGGGTTCACGTCCTGATGCCACCACAGTGGCTGCCCCACTTAAAGCCGCACGCTTTGCCGCCAATACTTTGGTATACATCCCCCCTGTTCCTACGCCGCTGCCTGCACCGCCTGCCATGCTTTCCAATTCAGGATGCTCAGCCGCAATTTGGCTGATAAACTGCGCTTGTGGATTTTTGCGCGGGTCGCTATCGTATAAACCGCGTTGGTCGGTGAGAATAATCAAGGCATCGGCGTCTACTAAATTGGTAACCAATGCACCTAAGGTGTCGTTATCGCCCAGTTTGATTTCATCGGTGGTAACGGTGTCGTTTTCATTAATAATCGGCACAATGCCTTTTTCCAACAAGGTTCGCAATGTGCTACGGGCATTGAGATAACGGGTACGGTTACTTAAATCTTCATGAGTCAGCAAAATTTGTGCGGTATGCACCTGATGCGGGCGAAAAGCAGCTTCATAGGCTTGGGCAATACCCATTTGCCCCACCGCCGCCGCCGCTTGTAATTCGTTTAACGCGGTAGGACGTTTGCCCCAGCCTAAACGTTTAATGCCCTCTGCAATCGCACCGCTCGACACAAACACCACATCAACGCCTTGTTGCTTTAAAGCATGAATTTGGTTTGCCCAATTATTTAACGCCGCTTGGTCTATGCCCTTGCCTTCAGCCGTTACCAAACTTGAGCCGACTTTAACCACCAATAATTTGGCTTGGCTTAATATATTTTGTACCGTATGAGTCATGATTATTCCTTGTTTTTACCTTGCCAAAAATAGCGCCACACAAACCCCGGAAACGCGGCAACCAAATATAAACACACCACCACAACATAAAACTCCCAATCTTGTGGATGCACACTGCCTGCACGGTTTTCCAACACATAGCCCAACACCGCCGCCAATACCAATCCCACCATGAGTTCTATTAAATGATGTCCAAAATGTTTATGCTTCAAGGGCAACACCCCCAATAAACGAGGCGTAAAAAAAGGCGCATTGGCAAAAATCACCGCCAAAAGCAATAAGATATACATGGATAAGGTCATCATGATTGAAAATCGCTGTTGTCAAACAGCCGCTATCTTAGCAAAAACGGCAACCGATGGGGTTGCCGTGTATCATTTCACAACGATTTATAAGGTGTATTCCAATGCTTTTTGACACCAATCCATCACACTTTGTGGCATCACACCCCAGAGCAATAGCAAGAAAGCGTTAAATGACAACACCACTTTGCTACCAATGCAACCTTGCACCTCTTGCTCATTTTCGGCTGGGTCAAAATACATCACTTTTACTACGCGCAGATAGTAGAACGCACCGATTAGCGACATCACCACCGCAAACACCGACAGCCACACATAACCTGCGCCCAATAATTCCTTAATCACCGCAAATTTCGCATAAAAGCCCATTAAAGGCGGAATGCCTGCCATAGAGAACATGGTGAGCAACATTAAAAACGCATACCACGCATTGCGTTGGTTCAAGCCTGCCAAATCACTGATATTTTCACATTCATGGGTTTCATCGGATAACAGCATCAACACACCAAAGCCCACCAAACCCATGACCACATAAACAATCGCATAATACAAGGCAGCCGAAAAACCTAATTTGCCTGCCATAAATGCCAACAAAATAAAGCCCATGTGAGAAACCGTTGAATACGCAAACAGACGCTTGATATTGGTTTGCATGATGGCAGCTAAGTTACCTACCAGCAACGACACCACCGCCAAAATGCCCAACATTTGCGACCAATCGGCAAACTCCGTTCCCAAACCGCCCACTAAAATACGGAATGTAAACACCACCGCCGCAATCTTAGGAGCCGTACCCACAAATGCAGCCACAGAAGTAGGCGCACCTTCATACACATCAGGTACCCACATATGGAAAGGCACCGCGCCCAATTTAAAGGCAACCGCCACCACAATAAATACCAAGCCCAGCTTCAATAACCAGCCATTTGCCATACCACTGTGCGTGTTTGCCATGACTTCCGCAAATTCCAACGAGCCTGTTGCACCATATACCAAAGAAATACCGTATAACAACAAACCCGAAGCCAATGCGCCCAACACAAAATATTTCAACGCAGCTTCAGCAGAACGCGCAGAATCACGGCGCAACGCAATCATGGCATACAAAGACAAAGACAACAGCTCCAAACCAATATAAGCCGTTAAAAAATGCCCTGCACTTGCCATCACACTCATGCCGATTAAAGCAAACATCGAGAGCGTATAAAACTCGCCTTTAAAAATATTGCGTACCTGATTATACGGTTTGGCATACACAAACACCGCAAACAAGGCTGCATACATTGCCAACTTCGCCACTTGCGACATGCCATCAGCAATATACATACCACTAAACGTGGCAATACTATTATTTGACCACACCATCCATTGCGCCACTGCCGTTATCACCAACGTGAGCAGGCTCAAATAATGCGTGATATAGCGTTGACTGTCTTTCAGCCACAAATCCACCAACAGCACCACACCCAAAGCCGAAAGCAACACGATTTCAGGCATGGCGGGGATTAAATTTAAATCATTCCAGTTCATTCACACACCTCAAATTTTGCTTTGCGACACTTGAACAATCAAATCATTCGCCGCTTGATGAATCACCTCAATAAAGGGCAAGGGATACAAACCCATACCCAATACTGCAATCGCCAAAATCGCCAACACCGCAAATTCACGCGCATTGATGTCTTTCATCTCTTTCACTTCAGGATTCGTGATTTCACCAAAAATCGTGCGTTTATACATCCACAGCGTGTAAGACGCGCCATAAATCAGCGTGAGCGCAGCCAAGCCACCAATCCACAAATTATAGTGAACCGCACCCATAATCACCATAAACTCGCCCACAAAGCCCGAAGTAGCTGGTAAACCCGCATTTGCCATACCAAACAACATCATAAAGGCAGCAAACTTAGGCATCACATTCACCACACCGCCATAATCAGCAATATTGCGCGTGTGCAAGCGGTCATACATCACACCAATACACATAAACATCGCCGCCGACACAAAACCGTGCGAAATCATTTGCATAATCGCACCTTTCAATGCCCAAGGCTCTAAATGTGTACCTGTTTCACCTATGAATAAGAACATACCTAAAGTTACAAAACCCATGTGGCTAATAGAAGAATACGCCACCAGCTTTTTCATATCGGTTTGCACCAACGCCACCAAGCCAATATAAATCACCGCAATCAAGCTCAACACAATCACCACAGGCGCGAAATAGCGTGAGGCATCGGGCAAAATCGGCAAAATAAAGCGCAAGAAGCCATAAGCACCAATCTTCAAAGTAATCGCTGCTAACACCATCGAACCACCTGTTGGTGCTTCAACGTGGGCATCAGGCAACCAAGTATGCACAGGCCACATTGGCACTTTCACCGCAAACGACAAGAAGAAGGCAATAAACAATAACTGCTGAATGCCCAATGGAATCTGTTTAAGATTTTGAAATTCCACGATTGAGAAACTGCCACCTGTTTGGAAAGACAAATAAATCAATGCCACCAACATCAACAGTGAGCCCAATAAGGTGTATAAAAACAACTTAACCGAAGCATACACACGGCGCGGTCCACCCCACATACCAATAATCAGGTAAAGCGGAATCAACATACCCTCAAAGAATACATAAAACAAAATGGCATCTTGTGCAGCAAATGCACCGTTAATCAAACCCGACATAATCAGGAAAGCCGCCATATATTGTGCGGGGCGTTTCTGAATCACTTCCCAACCTGCCAATACCACCATCAAAGTGATAAACGCATTCAAAATGATAAACAGCACCGAAATACCATCTACGCCCAGCGCATAATTAATATTCAGCGCAGGTATCCATTGATGGAATTCGGTAAACTGATAACCGCCGCTCAAACGGTCGAACTCGGTAAATAATGGCAACGTTACCAGAAAACCGGCCAGCGAACCGATAAGGGCAAGAATACGAGCAAGCGTTGCGCGGCTATCTGATCCTGTTGCCAAGACCAGCACGCCCGCTACTATGGGTACCCATATTGCCAAGCTGAGTAGGTTATTCAAAAACATAGTCATAGCCTGTGGTTTAAAATTAAATATTGTTCTTTAAATCTAGAGTCAACAAAACAGCTGGGATAACAGGATTTCACCTGTATTACTTAAACCATAATCCCCAGAAAAACGCCACAATCAACACCAATACGCCAAACACCATTGCGGCAGCATAAGTGTAGATAAAACCCGTTTGTATTTTGCGAACTTGTGCCGCCACTGCGCCCACTAATTTTGCTGAACCATTCACGATACCATTATCAATAATCAAGGTATCGCCTACTTTCCAGAAGAACGTACCCAATGCGCGGCTGCCTTTGGCAAACACATTAAAGTAAATCACATCTAAGTAGTATTTGTTGTCTAACAATTTATATACGGGGCTGAATGTAGCCGCAATTTTGGCAGGCAGATGCGGTGCTTTCACATACAAATACCAAGCCGTTACCACGCCCGCAATCGCTAAATACAACACAGGCGTTACCAAGCTATGCGATACCATACCCAATGCACCATGGAAGTTTTGCGCCATAATGGTCATGGTGGGGTGTGCTTCATGGTTCACATAAATCACATCTTTAAAGAAATCGCCATAAAGCATGGGTTCAATCGCAATGTAACCAATCACAACTGAAGGAATCGCCAACAAAATCAGAGGCACAGTTACCACCCAAGGGCTTTCATGCGGATTGTCGTTTTTGCCCAAACCATGATGGTGTTCATCGCCATGATGGTCGTCATGATGTTCAGGCAATTCACGCCATTTTTCTTTACCGTGGAAAACCATAAAGTATTGGCGGAACGCATAGAATGCCGTTACAAACACGCTTGCCAACACTGCAAAATAGGCAAAACCACTGCCTGTTAAATTGCTGGCGTGTACGGCTTCAATGATGGAATCTTTGGAATAGAAACCTGAAAACAGCGGGGTACCAATCAAGGCTAAGTTACCAATCAGCATGGTTATCCATGTAATGGGCATGTATTTTTTCAAGTTACCCATATGGCGCATATCTTGATCGTGGTGCATACCAATAATGGCACTACCTGCTGCCAAGAATAACAAGGCTTTAAAGAAAGCGTGTGTCATCACATGGAACATGGCAATGGAATAAGCCGATACACCCAAAGCCACCGTCATATAGCCTAATTGCGATAAGGTAGAATAAGCCACCACACGTTTGATGTCGTTTTGAATGGTGCCTAAGAAGCCCATAAACAAGGCGGTAATCGCACCCACCACCATAATCACGCTCAATGCGGTGGTAGAAAGCTCATAAATAGGCGACATACGCGACACCATAAATAAGCCTGCGGTTACCATGGTAGCGGCGTGAATCAAGGCAGAAATGGGTGTAGGGCCTTCCATCGAGTCGGGCAGCCACACATGCAAAGGAAATTGCGCTGATTTACCCATTGCACCCACAAACAGCAATAAGCAGGTTACGGTAATCAAGTCCCAACCAAAAATCTGCATACCCACCACATTAGGCAAATAGGCAAACACATCTTGGTAACGCAAGCTGCCGCCAAAATATGCCAGCACCAAACCAATGCCCAAGATAAAGCCAAAATCGCCCACACGGTTTACCAAAAAGGCTTTTAAGTTGGCAAAAATGGCGCTCTCGCGTTTGAAATAGAAACCAATCAATAAATAAGATACCAAACCCACAGCTTCCCAGCCAAAGAACAACTGAATAAAGTTGTTGCTCATAATCAGCATCAGCATGGAGAAGGTAAACAGCGAGATATAGCTAAAAAAGCGTTGATAGCCCACTTTTTCATCATGCATATAACCGATGGTGTAGATATGTACCATCAGCGATACGCTGGTTACCACCACCATCATCATGGCAGTGAGGGTATCGACTAAAAAGCCTACTGAAAAATCCACCCCACCCATGGTCAGCCATGTATAAACGTTTTCATCAAACTTGGTGCGTGAGCCATTGATAAAACCCATCAACACATAAGCCGATAAAATCGCCGATACTGCCACGCCTAAAATGGTTACGGTGTGTGCGCCTGCTCGACCAATTTTGTTGCCAAACAAACCTGCCAGCAAACAACCTGCCAATGGGGTCAGGGCAATGGCGAGATATAAATTCATATCAGTCATTTTATTAACCTTTCAGGCTGTTCAAGTCAGCAACGTTAATCGTATTGCGGTTACGGAACACCAATACCATAATCGCCAAGCCAATCGCTGATTCTGCTGCCGCCACCGTTAAAACAAAGAATACAAAAATTTGCCCTGCGGTGTCGCCCAGATATTGCGAGAATGCGATAAAGTTGAAATTCACTGCCAACAGCATCAATTCAATCGACATTAATAATACCAACACGTTTTTACGGTTCATATAAATGCCCATCGCGCTGATACCAAATAATAAGGCGGCAAGCACCAAATAATGGGTAATCGTAATCATGCTTTGCTCTCCCCTTCTGCTGGTTGGTTTGCCACATCAGCAGGCTGTTGTACTTCAGCAGCCATTTTCACCATACGCATACGACCTTGTTTCGCATCTACTTTCACTTGGTCGGCAGGGTCAATATATTTCGGATTAATGGTTTTGCGGTGTACCAAGGCAATCGCTGCGACCATGCCCAATACCAACAACACTGCCGCCAATTCAAATGGCAACAAATAAGTGGTATAGATTTGGCTACCTAAATCGCGCACATTGCTGTAATCCGCAGGCACATCTTTCATCTCACCAAAAGCAGATAAATTGGTATCGGGTGCTAACAACACCATCAGCAACACCACCGCCATGAGCACGCCCACCGTAAACGCCACAGGCGCATTACGCCAGAAGCCTGCACGCATTTCTTCGATGTCGATATTCAGCATCATCACCACAAACAGGAATAACACCATCACCGCGCCCACATACACCACCACCAAAGTGATGCCTAAAAACTCCGCCTGCATCAGCATCCACATCATCGCGCTCATACAGAAAGTCAGCACCAAATACAAGGAAGCGTGAACAGGGTTTTTTGCGGTAACCGTTTTTACCGCGCCAAACAAAATCACTGCCGCAAGGATATAGAACATTATCAATGAAAAAGTCATGTTGCTGCTCCTTAACGATACGGTGCATCAGCCGCTTTGCGTTTGGCGATTTCTGCTTCATATTTATCGCCAATGGCTAACAGCATGGGTTTGGTGTAGTGCAAATCACCGCGTTTTTCACCGTGGTATTCCAAAATATGGGTTTCCACAATCGCATCCACAGGGCAGGCTTCTTCACAGAAACCGCAGAAAATGCACTTGGTTAAATCAATATCATAACGTGTGGTGCGGCGCGTGCCGTCTTCACGTTGTTCTGATTCAATATTAATCGCCATTGCAGGGCAAACCGCTTCACACAGCTTGCACGCAATACAACGCTCTTCGCCATTGGGGTAACGGCGTTGCGCGTGTAAGCCCCGAAAACGCACCGATTGCGGCGTTTTCTCTTCGGGGAACATAATCGTTTCTTTGCGGGCAAAAAAGTTTTTCAGCGTTACGCCCATGCCTTTCGCCAATTCGCCCAACAGGAAGGTTTTTACTAAATTCGCCATAATCCACTCTCTCCCTTAATTCCACAACGACAAGGGCGAAATCATCCACAAGCCATAGAACACGATTGCCACAAAAGTAACGGGAATCAACACTTTCCAGCCCAAACGCATGATTTGGTCGTAACGATAACGTGGGAAAGTGGCGCGAATCCATAAGTAGCCATACAAGATAAATGCCATCTTAGCAAACATCCAGAAAGCACTAGGCGCACCAATCATGCCCCAACTTTGTGGGAAAGGCGACAACCAACCACCCAAGAACATAATGGCAGTGAGCGCACCAATCAAAATCATGAAAATATATTCAGCAAGGAAGAACAGCGCAAAGGCAAAACCCGAATATTCCACATGGAAACCTGCCACAATTTCCGATTCACCCTCCGCCACGTCAAAAGGTGCGCGGTTGGTTTCAGCAACAGCAGAAATCAAATACACCAAAAACACAGGGAATAAAGCAAACCAGTTCCACGAGAAAATCGAACCACCTGCAATACCTTTCGCTTGACTGGCAACAATGTCATTAAAATTCATACTGCCCGACACCATCACCACGCAAATCAATGCCGCACCCATCGCAATTTCATACGAAATGGTTTGAGCAGAAGAACGCATCGCGCCTAAGAAAGAATATTTTGAGTTAGAAGCCCACCCCGCAATAATCACACCATATACCGATAACGAAGTAATCATCAAAATATACAGCAAGCCCGCATCCACATTGGTCAGCAACCATTCATCAGAGAAAGGAATCACCGCCCATGCTGCAAACGCAGGCATCAGCGACATCATCGGACCAATATAAAACAAGGCTTTATT
>JBHADP010000137.1:0-2792 GCA_041855125.1 Neisseria sp.
GTAATTTGACATTTTGCTTGACTGCATTGCAACCAAAACTTCACCCGTGAAAGATAAGCATCGTCAAAATGTAAACGCGCTTCCACCACACCCGCTTTATCAACTTTAAACTCGGTTCGCTTAGCGGCTTGAATCTCACTTGAGCCACTGGCTAAAGCCAACGCATAACCTGCTGTGTCCATACAATCTAATTCTTTTTCATCAGGATGATTGTTTTGAACATGCTTTTCATAATGCTCAATCACCGCACGAAAACGAGGGTGCGCGTATTTTTTAATCACGCCCTCTTCACCCTTAGCACGGGCTTCACGATATAATTGCTTAATGGTATTCACTTTTAACTGCACTTCATTAGCCCACACCTGATTTGAAATTAAAAGCAAACCCATCACAAGATATTTAATCATCATCTTTTCCTTAACTCTGTTTGGCTACTGGTTGCTGATTGCGTTCAATCATCCAAGCCAATACAGGAAAATCAGCTTCGGTTAGCCCTGTGCTGCCATCACATAAAAACACCTTGTCTAAATGACAAGCAAAAAACGCTTGTAAATCATCTAAGGCTATCCATGCTTCATCCTGTCGCCCATTATCTTGCAGCCATTGCAAAATCTCGCGTTCGCGCTCGCCTGCCAAGTGGCTGTGTATCACAGGCGTTACCCCTATTATTCGCTTGGCAAACTGCGGCGAGAAAAAGGCTTGTAATTGCGACAAAGAATAACGTTCGCGCCATGTTGAAGAAACAACGATTTCCCACGCTGCATATTCAGGCTGATTAAAAAATTGCTCCAACACAGGCACTTGGCAAAACAACTGATGTTCTTCACATGGAAACGGATGCAACACACCATCAAAGTCTAAAAACACCAGCATTATTCTATCCAGCTTACAATCTCTTCTGTTGCCTTACGCGATTTAGGGCGAATCTCTTTAGCACGATAACCAAATGTTACCATCACTGACACCCCCCATTCTTGCGGGTCAAACAAACCGGCTTCTGCTAAAATACGGTTCACTTCATCATATTGAAACCCCTCAATCGGACAAGAATCAATGCCTATCAAGGCTGCCCCTGTCATCATATTGGCTAAAGCAATATACGTTTGCTTACACGCCCAATCGAATAATGCACGCTCATCATCAGCAATATTCATATCGCGTTCTTGAAATTGACGATATACACCAACCGCTTTTGCCATTTGTTCTTCACTTAAACCACGTTTTTCTAATGCCACTCGCAAAAAAGCCGAATCATAACGCGCGTTTTTCTTCGCCAAAATCACCACCAAATGACTGGCTGCTTCCACTTGCGTTGCCATGCCCCAACTCACAGGTTTTAAGGCTTGGCGCAACGCAGGATTTTGAATCACCAAAAAATGCCACGGCTCCGACCCCACCGAGCTGGGCGACAAACGCGCCAACTCCAAAATATAATCAAAATCCTCCGCGCTGATTTGACGATTCGGGTCATACGCACGTGTGGCGGCACGAAAATGAAACGCGTTTAACACATCTTGTTTACTGATTGAAGTCATGATGTCATTCCTAATAATAAAAACAGGCTGCTATCATAGCAGCCTTTCACTTATTTGCTTTCTTCTTTTTTCGGGGGAACACTGTCCGCAGGCGACTTCACCAACACAGGTTCTTTATGCGCTGTGGCTGATGTTGCAGGTTTTTGATCCATACGAATATCGCCTGCATATACCGCGCCTTCTTCCACCAACAGCGACTTGGTGCGGATATTGCCGGTTACATGAGCGGTGTTTTTTAATTGCAGCTTATCCACTTCCACCAAGCCTTCCACCTTGCCAAACACCATCAATTCATGTGAACGAATATCACCGTTAATCACACCATTCTCGCCCACAATCACCATACCACCTGCTTGCACATTGCCTGTGATTTGCCCATCAATCTTAATCGATTGCTGGCTAAAAATATCGCCTTGAATACGGCATTGCGTACCAATCAGCGTATCAATCGCAGAAGGGGCAACCGATGAAGTAGATGAAGCAGTTTTCTGACTTTTAGACCACATAGTATTTCCTGATTTATTTTTCAGTAAGTGTTAAAAAACGGGCGGGGTCAAGTGGCTCGTTATTCAGGCGCACTTCATAATGCAAATGCGGTCCTGTTGAACGCCCTGTTGAACCCAACCCACCAACTTTATCCCCTGCTTTAACCATTTGCCCCACACGCACATCAATGCTGTTTAAATGTGCATATACCGTGCTATAACCATAACCATGCAATATTTTAACCACGTTGCCATAGCCATTCATCACGCCTGCAAATTCCACTTTACCATTTGCCGTTGCCATAATTGGGTCGCCAATTGGTCCACGAAAATCCAAACCGCTATGAAATTCACGGCTGCCTGTACCAAAAGGATTAGAGCGTGTACCAAATTCCGAAGAAATTTCACCGTGTGCAGGACGCCCCAATGGCACTTCCGACACCGTTTTAAATAATTGTTCCATGATTTGGCGGTATTCTGCCGAATCGGCGGGTGGTAATTTGCCTGCGGGTCCACCCGCATTTTCAATTCGTTTGCCATCTTGCGATTTCAATACAGGAATGGCGGGAAGATGCACCCCTCGTGTATTTAAATATTGGCGCAACTGCCCCACTACTTTTTCTGCTTGCGCCAGTTCTGCCATTTTGCCTGTAATTTCTTCAGAACGCGCTTGCTTTAAATCTTCAATTTGTTGTCTTAAATTTTGGTTCATGCTTTCATGCTTGGCAACAATGGAATAGTGTTTCATAAAATACCAACCCGATATACACAA
>JBHADP010000138.1:0-15407 GCA_041855125.1 Neisseria sp.
GATTAGCCTATTAGAGCAAGTGGGCAACACCTGCTTTTTCTTCTTCCAATTCTTTCAAGGTAACATTGATGCGCTCTTGGCTGAATTCATCAATTTCCAAACCTTCTACCAATTTGTATTCGCCGTTTTCACAGGTTACAGGGAAGCCGAACATGGTACCTTCAGGAATGCCATACGAACCATCAGAAGGAATACCCATGGTTACCCATTTGCCATTGGTACCCAACACCCAATCGCGGATATGGTCGATAGCTGCATTGGCAGCAGAAGCCGCAGAAGATAAGCCACGCGCTTCAATAATGGCAGCACCGCGTTTGCCTACGGTAGGCAAGAACACATTGGCATTCCATTCTTGGTCGTTAATCATCTCTTTCACGCTTTCGCCATTGATGGTTGCAAAGCGGTAATCAGCGTACATAGTTGGTGAGTGGTTGCCCCATACACACAATTTTTCAATAACAGAAACAGGTTTGCCAGTTTTTTCTGCAATTTGGCTCAACGCACGGTTGTGGTCAAGACGCAGCATCGCGGTAAAGTTTTTCGCAGGTAAATCAGGCGCAGACTTCATGGCAATATAAGCATTGGTATTAGCAGGGTTGCCCACCACCAAAACTTTCACATTGCGGTCGGCAACTTTATTCAATGCCGCACCTTGCACGGTAAAGATTTCAGCATTGGCTTGCAACAAATCAGCGCGTTCCATGCCTTTGCTGCGCGGGCGAGAGCCTACCAAAATAGCAATTTGAGCATCTTTAAAGGCTTCTTCTGGATTATCAGTGGTAAACATATCAGCCAACAGAGGGAACGCACAGTCTTGCAATTCCATCATCACGCCTTTTACCGCATTTTGCGCTTGTGGCAAATCCAATAATTGCAAAATAACAGGTTGGTCTTTGCCCAACATTTCGCCGCTTGCAATACGGAACAACAAAGCATAACCAATTTGACCAGCAGCGCCAGTTACAGCAACACGAACAGGTGATTTCATACCCAAACTCTCCTCATTAATTAAGTATGGTTTATTGATAATCAAGATTTCAACACAGAGCGGAAGACACAAAATGTCGCCCAACATATACCCTGAGCATTTAAGTCAGACAGGAAACTTAAAGTGTAACGAAGTGTAATAGTCTTTGCACAGTTTATCAATATATTTTTAACGATGGGGTATTGGGCAGGGATTTATGCCTAAAGAATATTCAGGGTGCTGAAAAAATATTCATTATGATGAAATCTAAGCATCAAAAAATGTTGTGAACGTTGCGCAGAGATGATGGGAGTCATTAAACGATTAATATCATTTAAGATATTGTTATCAATAAAATTATTTAAATTTTTCATTAAAGTACAAACAAGTTTTGTAATCGTGTTGTTAAATTTCAATTAAATTTCTGTAAAAAAAGACTATTCAAGCCTGCATAAACAAGGTAAATTATACCTTAACGTAATTCGGTGTAATCGCAGTATTTCAGCAAACATTGGGTTACTGGGTTTTGAGAATTTGAGAAAAAAACTTTCGTAAGAGGAATTGAAATGCAGACGAAGAAACGACCTGTATTTCTGGAAATCAACAACATTCGGTTGCCGATTCCCGGAATCGTGTCTATTTTGCACCGTATCAGTGGTGTTATCTTGTTTGTCATGCTGCCTATACTGTTGTGCTTGTTGGGTGGTTCATTGAGCAGTGGTGAGGCTTTTGAGTCTTACAAGAGTGTGGCAGACAACTGGTTTGTTAAATTGCTACTGATTGGTGTGCTGTGGGCATTTTTACACCACTTATTGGCGGGTACTCGCTTCTTATTGCTAGATGCCCATCAAGGCTTAGAATTAGAAACCGCACGCAAAACCGCTAAAGTGGTATTAATCAGCGCGCTGGTGTTAACCTTTATTCTGGGAGTGGCATTATGGTAGACCGCAAACTAACTGGCGCTCACTATGGCTTACGCGATTGGGCGATGCAGCGTATTACTGCAATAGTCATGCTGCTTTACACCGTATTATTCGTTTTCTTCTTGCTGGGCTTGGCAGGTGCTGATGATTACACCGAATGGCAAGCATTCTTCGATAAAACTTGGGTGAAAGTGTTTACCCAAACCACCTTTATTGCTTTATTTTTACACGCATGGGTAGGTATCCGCGATTTGTGGATGGACTACATCAAACCATTTGGTTTGCGCCTGTTTTTACAAAGTGCCACCATCGTTTGGTTGGTAGGTTGTACTGTTTATTCATTTAAAGTAATTTGGGGGTGATGATGAGTTTTCCTGTTCGCAAATTTGACGCTGTAATCGTAGGCGGCGGTGGTGCAGGTTTACGCGCTGCCCTGCAATTATCAAAAGCAGGTTTGAATACTGCTGTATTATCAAAAGTTTTCCCTACGCGCTCACATACCGTAGCAGCGCAAGGTGGTATTTCCGCTTCTTTGGGTAACGTACAAGAAGACCATTGGACTTGGCACATGTATGACACCGTAAAAGGTTCAGACTGGCTGGGCGACCAAGATGCCATTGAATTTATGACCCGTCGTGCGCCAGAAGCCGTTATTGAATTGGAGCATATGGGGATGCCGTTTGACCGCGTAGAAAGCGGCAAAATTTACCAACGCCCCTTTGGTGGACATACTGCGGAACACGGTAAACGCGCCGTAGAACGCGCTTGTGCCGTTGCCGACCGTACAGGTCATGCCATGTTGCATACCTTGTATCAACAAAACGTGCGTGCCAACACCCAATTCTTCGTAGAATGGACAGCATTAGACCTGATTCGTGATGAAAATGGCGATGTAGTGGGCGTTACCGTGATGGAAATGGAAAGTGGCGATGTATATATTTTCCATGCTAAAGCCGTATTGTTTGCCACAGGTGGCGCAGGTCGCATCTATGCTTCTTCTACGAATGCCTTTATGAATACAGGCGATGGCTTGGGTATTTGTGCGCGCGCAGGCATTCCATTGGAAGACATGGAGTTCTGGCAATTCCACCCCACAGGCGTAGCAGGTGCGGGTGTATTGATTACTGAAGGTGTGCGCGGTGAAGGCGGTATCTTATTGAATGCCAACGGCGAACGCTTTATGGAACGTTATGCGCCAACCGTAAAAGACTTGGCTTCACGCGATGTGGTTTCACGCGCAATGGCAATGGAAATTTATGAAGGTCGTGGCTGTGGCGTGAATAAAGACCATGTATTGCTGAAAATCGACCATATCGGCGCAGAAAAAATCATGGAAAAACTGCCGGGTATTCGTGAAATTTCCATCCAATTTGCCGGCATTGACCCCATTAAAGACCCCATCCCAGTTGTTCCCACCACGCACTACATGATGGGCGGTATTCCTACCAACTACTTAGGCGAAGTGGTGGTGCCACAAGGCGATGACCCAGAAGTCGTTGTGAATGGCTTGTATGCTGCAGGCGAATGTGCGTGTGCTTCGGTACACGGTGCGAACCGTTTGGGTACCAACTCATTGTTAGACTTAGTAGTGTTTGGTAAATCGGCTGGCGACAGCATGATTGAATACATCAACAAACAAAGCGATTGGAAACCCTTACCTGCCGATGCAGGCGAGTTTACCAAAAAACGTTTGGATCGATTGAATAACCAAACAGGTGGCGAAAACGTTGACGATTTGCGCCGCGAATTACAACGCACCGTTCAATTACATGCAGGTGTATTCCGCACCGATGCCATTTTGAAAGAGGGCGTAACCAAAGTATTGGCATTAGCCGAACGCGTTAAAAATACCGAAATCAAAGACAAGAGCCAAGTGTGGAACACCGCTCGTATTGAGGCTTTGGAGTTGGATAACTTGATGGAAGTGGCAAAAGCAACCATGATTTCTGCCGAAGCGCGTAAAGAATCACGCGGCGCTCATGCTTCTGACGACCACCCAGAGCGCGATGACGAGAACTGGATGAAACACACCTTGTTCTATACTGCAAACAACAGCTTGTCTTACAAACCGGTTCACACCAAACCATTAACCGTAGATTATATTGAACCGGCAAAACGCGTTTACTAAGGAACACAACCAAATGGAAAAAGTACGTTTTAAAGTGTACCGCTACAATCCAGACGTGGATGTGAAGCCGTACTTAAAAGATTATGAAATTGAAATCGAGCCAACCGATGTGAAATTATTAGATGCAATGGTGAAAATCAAAGCACAAGATGATAGTTTCTCGTTCCGCCGTTCTTGTCGTGAAGGTATTTGCGGTTCAGATGGCATGAACATCAATGGTAAAAACGGCTTGGCGTGTTTAACCGATATTCGCAGCTTGCAACAACCCATCATTCTGCGTCCCTTACCCGGTTTGCCAGTGATTCGTGATTTGATTGTGGACATGACCCAGTTCTTTAAACAATATCACTCTATCAAACCTTATGTGGTAAACGATACGCCTGTTGATGCCGACAAAGAGCGTTTGCAAAGCCAAGAAGACCGCAAAGAATTAGATGGCTTGTATGAGTGTATTTTATGCGCGTGCTGTTCAACTTCTTGCCCATCATTCTGGTGGAATCCCGATAAATTCGTTGGACCTTCTGGCTTGCTGAATGCGTATCGCTTTATTGCCGATAGCCGCGACACCATCACCAACGAGCGTTTGGATAATTTGAATGACCCTTATCGCTTGTTCCGTTGTCATACCATTATGAATTGCGTGGATGTGTGTCCTAAGCATTTGAACCCAACCCGCGCCATCGGCAAGATTAAAGAAATTATGTTGAAACGAGCCATCTAAATATGGTAGCTTTCGATGATACGGCGAAGCGGAGAATCCGCTTCTTAACCCGCAGAGGACTGCTCGAGCTCGATATCGTGCTCGGGCGGTTTATGGAAACCGAATTCCAGAATCTCAACGATGAAGAGTTGGCGGTATTTGTAGAAATTTTAGATTTGCCTGATCCTCAATTTTTAGCTCTGGTTAATCAAAAAGAAGAAACAGATAATCCGCGCTTAAAACCGTTGCTGGATAAAATCAGACAGTGCGCGAAAGCCGTCTGACAATTCCCACCCCTAATATAGAAGAATAAAGGAGTTAAGAGATGTCTAAATCTATTAAAGTAGCGATTGAAGGTAAAGAAACCCTAGAGTTGCCTGTATTAGAAGGCACTTTAGGTAATGATGTGGTGGATATCCGTACCTTTACCAAAGGTACAGGCATGTTCACATTTGACCCCGGCTTTGTCTCAACTGCAAGCTGCGAGTCAAAAATTACCTTTATTGATGGCGACAAAGGTCAGCTTTATTATCGTGGTTACCCCATTGAGCAATTGGCTGAACACAGCGATTATTTGGAAACTTGCTACTTGCTGATTTATGGTGAATTGCCGACAGCTGAGCAAAAAGAAAAATTTGTTAATACCGTAACACGCCATACTATGGTGCATGAACAGCTCACTTGGTTCTTCCGTGGTTTCCGCCGCGATGCACACCCTATGGCGATGATGGTAGGTGTGGTGGGTGCTTTGTCTGCCTTCTATCAAGACAGCTTGGAAATTGCCGACCCAGAGCATCGCAAAGTGGCGATTTATCGCTTGATTTCAAAAATCCCAACCATTGCTGCCATGTGTTACCGTTATTCTAACGGCTTACCTTTCAACTACCCACGCAATGACTTGTCTTACACCGCCAACTTCATGCACATGATGTTTGCAACCCCATGCGAAGAATACAAACCCAATCCCGTATTGGTACGCGCATTAGACCGCATCTTCATCTTGCATGCCGACCATGAGCAAAATGCTTCTACTTCTACCGTGCGTTTGGCAGGTTCTTCAGGTGCGAATCCATTTGCGTGTATTGCAGCAGGTATTGCCAGCTTGTGGGGTCCTGCACACGGTGGTGCGAACGAAGCCGTGTTGAAAATGTTAGACGAAATTGGCGATGTGTCTAACGTGGCTGCCTTTATGGAAGGCGTGAAAGAGCGTAAATACCGCTTGATGGGCTTCGGTCATCGTGTTTACCGCAATATGGATCCACGCGCCAGCATCATGCGTGAAACCTGCTATGAAGTGCTGAAAGAATTGGGCTTGGAAAACGATCCTAAATTCAAATTGGCAATGGAATTAGAGCAAATCGCTTTGAACGACCCATTCTTCATTGAGCGCAAACTGTATCCTAATGTGGACTTCTATTCTGGTATCGTATTGTCTGCTTTGGGTATTCCTGTGTCTATGTTTACCGTAATCTTTGCCTTGGCGCGTACCGTAGGTTGGATTTCACATTGGCACGAAATGATTAGCGATCCTAACCAAAAAATTGGTCGTCCACGTCAGTTGTACACCGGTGCAGCGCGCCGCGACTATGTGGCAGCGGATAAACGCTAATTAAACGCTTGATAGTCGGTTGCTCACTCGACCGATTGAAGAAAAAAATTGTCTAGTCATTCATAATATGATTCAACGGGAGTAGAATGAAGATAATTTCCGAATATGCTTAGGTATAAACGGAAATAGACTCGTTCTACTCTTTATTTTTACGACTAAATATAAAAAAGGCTATGCCATGATGGATGAAAAACAAAACTTCTCTTATCTATTCGGCTCCAATGCACCCTACATCGAGGAATTGTATGAGGAGTTTCTGAATGACCCCAACTCTGTCAGCGAGTATTGGCGGCAATATTTCACCGAGTTGGCTGCCCAACCGGGGGGAGCAGCACGCGATGTAGCACATCGTCCTATTCAAGAATCTTTTATCAACTTGGCTAAATCGCGTCCTGTGGCAGCAGTCGGTGCGCCTGATGAAGCCATGATGAAAAAACAAGTGAGCGTGTTGCGCTTGATTTCAGCGTATCGCATTCAAGGTTCAGGCGCCGCTCAATTAGACCCTTTAAAACGCAAACCACCTGTGCATTTGCAAGGCTTAGACCCGAAACATCATGGTTTGAGTGATGCCGATATGGCGTTGAAATTTAACGTTGGCGCAGGCGATTTTGCGAACCAAGCCGATAAAATGACTTTGGCTGATATTATCAGCAAGCTCAAACAAACATATTGCGGTCATATTGGCATTGAATATATGTATATCAGCGAGCAAGAAGAGCGTCGCTGGATTCGTGATTATTTTGAACGCAATTTATCGACTCCTGATTTTGATAAAGCGCAAAAACGTTATATTTTAAAACAAGTAACCGCAGCCGAAACATTAGAACGTTATTTGCATACCAAATATGTGGGTCAAAAACGCTTCTCTGTGGAAGGCGGCGAGAGTTCAATCGCAGGTTTGAATTATCTGATTCAAAATGCAGCGAAAGACGGTGTGGAAGAAGTCATTATTGGTATGGCACACCGTGGTCGTTTGAATGTTTTGGTGAATACTCTAGGTAAGTTGCCACGCGATTTGTTTGCTGAATTTGAGGGCAAAGCACAAGCCACTTTGCCAAGTGGCGATGTGAAATACCATATGGGCTTCAATTCGGATATTGCCACGCCTTATGGTCCAATTCATGTAACTTTAGCCTTTAACCCATCGCATTTGGAAATTGTGAACCCTGTGGTACAAGGTTCAACACGGGCGAAACAACGCCGCCGTGGCGAAGATGGCACCGACCAAGTGTTGCCTGTATTGATTCATGGCGACTCGGCATTTATTGGTTTAGGTGTAAACCAAGCAACCTTTAATATGTCTAAAACGCGCGGTTACAGCACGGGCGGTACGATTCACATGGTGATTAACAACCAAATTGGTTTCACCACTTCGGATACCCGCGATGTGCGTTCAACTGTTTATTGTACCGATTTGGCAAAAATGGTCGAAGCGCCTGTATTTCATGTGAATGGCGATGACCCTGAAGCCGTGTGTTATGTGGTGCAAGCTGCCTTGGATTACCGCAAGCAGTTTAAAAAAGATGTGGTGATTGATGTGGTTTGCTTCCGCAAATTGGGGCATAACGAAGGCGATGACCCCACTTTAACTCAACCCATGATGTATAAAGCGGTTAGCAAACACCCCGGTACACGCGCTTTATATGCTGATAAATTGGTTAAAGAGGGTGTGATTACTGCGGAAGAGGCTGAAGGTTATATCCAAGATTATCGTGCGGCATTAGACCGTGGCGAACACGTTGAGCAAACTCGTTTAACCGATTATGAAAGTAAACACCGCGTTGATTGGTCGAAATATCAAGGACAAGATTGGCGCGAACAAGTGGAAAGCGGTTTATCCGCGGGCGACATTAAGCGTTTAGCCGATAAGTTTACAGAAACGCCTGATAATTTTGCGTTGCACAATACTGCCAAACGGGTATTAGAAGCCCGCAAAGCCATGGCGGTGGGCGAGCAAGATGTGGATTGGGGCATGGCAGAGACTTTGGCTTATGCCAGCTTGGTAACCAATGGTACAGCTGTTCGCATTTCAGGCGAGGATTCAGGTCGCGGCACATTCTCACACCGCCATGCGGTATTGCATGACCAAAATCGTGAAAAATGGGACGATGGGGTGTATATTCCCTTGCGCCATATGAGCGAGCATCAGGCATCGTTCTTGGTGATTGATTCGATTTTGAACGAAGAAGCGGTTATGGCTTATGAATATGGCTTTGCTTGTTCTGCGCCAGATAAATTAACCATTTGGGAAGCGCAATTTGGCGATTTTGCTAACGGTGCACAAGTGGCGATTGACCAGTTTATTGCTTCGGGCGAAACCAAATGGGGTCGTTTATGCGGCTTAACCACTATTTTGCCACATGGTTATGATGGTCAAGGCCCTGAGCATTCATCTGCACGCTTGGAGCGTTGGTTGCAGTTGTGTTCTGAACACAATATGCAAATTGTGATGCCATCTGAAGCATCGCAAATGTTCCATATTTTGCGCCGTCAAGCCTTGCGTTCATATCGTAAACCTTTGGTGATTTTCATGTCTAAGCGTTTGTTGCGCTTTAAAGATTCGATGAGCCCATTGGAAAACTTCTTGGAAGGTACCACTTTCCGCCCTGTGATTGGCGATACCGTAGCGCGTGCGGATAATAGCAGCGTGAAACGTGTGATTATGTGTGCAGGTCAAGTGTATTATGATTTGGCAAAAGCACGCGAAGAGCGCGGTTTGGAAAATGAGATTGCGATTGTTCGTGTAGAGCAGTTGTATCCTTTCCCTTATGCGGAAGCGGCTGAGGAATTGGCGAAATTCCCACAAGCAACAGAAATCATGTGGGCGCAAGAAGAGCCGAAAAACCAAGGTGCGTGGTATCAAACCCGTCATCGTTTAGAGGCGTTGGCTACTCATGGTCAGAAGGTGATTTTTGCCGGTCGTCCAAGCAGTGCATCGCCTGCGGTAGGCTATATGAGTAAACACAATGCGCAACTGAAACAGTTGATTGATGACGCATTGCAATTAGGTTAATAATTCAGACCGCCCACACGGGCGGTCATACACAGACCCATTGGGAGAAAATAATGATTGTTGAAGTAAATGTTCCAGTTTTTGCTGAAAGTGTTACTGAAGGTACTTTGGTTGCTTGGTATAAAAAGGTGGGCGAAGCCGTTGCCCGTGATGAAGTATTGGTAGATATTGAAACCGATAAGGTGGTGTTGGAAGTGCCTGCGCCTCAAGCAGGTGTATTGGTCGAAATCATTGTGCAAGATGGCGCAACGGTGGAATCACAACAGTTGCTGGCAAAAATTGATACGGCTGCTCAAGCCTCAGCCGAAGCGCCTGCAGTGGCAGCAGCGCCTGCTGAAGCGGCTGCACCTGTGGCAGCTTCGCAAGCTCAAGCGGGTGTGGCAATGCCTGCAGCAGCAAAATTGGCGGCGGAAAAAGGCATTGATGTGGGCAGCGTGCAAGGCTCAGGTCGTGATGGTCGCGTGTTGAAAGAAGATGTACAAAATGCGTCTGCTGCGCCCAAAGCAGCAGCCGTTGCCCCTGCACCTATTCCACAAGGTGCGCGTCCTGAAGAGCGTGTGCCCATGAGCCGTTTGCGTGCGCGTGTGGCAGAACGTTTGTTGGCATCACAACATGAAAATGCAATTTTGACGACATTTAATGAAGTCAATATGAAGCCTGTGATGGATTTGCGTGCTAAATACAAAGATAAATTTGAAAAAGAGCATGGTGTAAAACTGGGCTTTATGTCGTTCTTTGTTAAAGCTGCGGTTGCTGCTTTGAAAAAATATCCCGTTGTGAATGCTTCGGTTGATGGCAAAGACATTGTTTATCATGGTTACTTTGATATTGGTATTGCGATTGGCAGCCCACGCGGTTTGGTTGTGCCGATTTTGCGTGATGCCGACCAAATGAGTATTGCTGATATTGAAAAAGCGATTGTGGATTATGCAGTTAAAGCGAAAGACGGCAAAATTTCCATTGAAGATTTAACAGGCGGTACATTCAGTATCACTAATGGCGGTACATTTGGCTCAATGATGTCCACACCAATTATTAATCCACCTCAATCGGCAATTTTGGGTATGCACGCTACTAAAGAGCGCGCAGTGGTGGAAAATGGTCAAGTGGTGGTGCGTCCAATGATGTATTTAGCCTTGTCTTACGACCACCGTATTATTGACGGTCGTGAAGCGGTGCTGACTTTGGTAACCATTAAAGACTTGTTGGAAGACCCAGCACGTTTGTTATTGGATTTGTAATCAGCAGCTAAATAGCAGGGTGCGCCAAGCGCACCTTGTTTCATCTTCATTTCCTTGGGCTGCGTTTGATGCGTGGTTCAGCGTATTGAAATAATGTTTTGAAATATAGAACAAAACCGATAAAAGGATAAAAGAATGTCTCAATTTGATGTCGTGGTGATTGGTGCAGGTCCAGGTGGGTATGTGGCAGCCATTCGTGCAGCGCAATTAGGTTTTAAAACTGCGTGTATTGATGCAGGTGTGAATAAAGCGGGTGATGCACCTGCTTTGGGTGGAACGTGTTTGAATGTGGGTTGTATTCCATCAAAAGCTTTGTTGCAATCTTCTGAGCATTTCCATGCGGCTCAACATGATTTTGCAGAACATGGTATTACGGTAGGCGATGTGCAGTTTGATGCGGCAAAAATGATTGAGCGCAAAGATGGCATCGTAACCAAATTAACAGGTGGGATTGCCTTTTTGTTTAAAAAGAACAAGGTGGAAAGCCTGCATGGTAAAGGTTCTTTTAAAGGTAAGAATGGCGATTTATATCAAATCGAAGTGGATAATCAAGGCGAAAAAAGTTTGGTAGAAGCCAAGCATGTGATTGTGGCAACGGGTTCTGTGCCACGTCCTTTGCCTTTGATTGCGATTGATAATGTGAATGTGTTGGACAATGAAGGCGCATTGAATTTAACGGAAGTTCCTAAAAAATTAGGTGTGATTGGTTCAGGCGTGATTGGCTTGGAAATGGGTTCGGTGTGGAAGCGCGTGGGTGCAGAAGTAACCATTTTGGAAGCCATGCCAACATTCTTAGCGGCTGCCGACCAGCAAATTGCCAAAGAAGCCTTTAAAATCTTCACGAAAGAGCAAGGTTTAGCGATTGAATTGGGCGTGAAGTTGAATGACATTACCAATGGCGATGAGGGTGTTACCGTATCGTATGAAGTGAATGGCACGGCAAAAACGGAAACATTTGATAAATTGATTATTTCGATTGGTCGTATCCCTAATACGGAAGGCTTGAACGCTGAAGCCGTTGGCTTGGCTAAAGATGAACGCGGCTTTATTCAAGTAGATGGCGATTGCAAAACCAATTTGCCTAATGTGTGGGCGATTGGTGATGTGGTGCGCGGTCCGATGTTGGCGCATAAAGCCAGCGATGAGGGTGTGGCGGTTGCCGAACGCATTGCAGGTCAAAAACCGCATTTAGACTTTAATACCATTCCATTTGTGATTTATACCGACCCTGAAATTGCATGGGTAGGTAAAACGGAAGAGCAGTTAAAAGCGGAAGGTGTAGAGTATAAAAAAGGCACTTCAGGCTTTGCTGCCAATGGTCGTGCTTTAGGTTTGGGTAAAGCCAAAGGCACGGTAAAAGTGTTGGCATGTGCCAAAACCGACCGTGTATTGGGTGTGCATATGATTGGACCTATGGTCAGTGAGTTGGTGGCAGAAGGTGTGATGAGCATGGAATTCTCTGCCAGCAGTGAAGACATTGCGCGTATTGTTCATGCCCATCCAACTTTATCAGAAGTGTTGCATGAAGCGGCATTAGCAGCCGATAAACGTGCTTTACACGGTTAATGAGTTCGCAATAAGAAAATGGCTGAACTTTTAAGGGTTCAGCCATTTTGCTGTGTGGTTATGCTGATAGATTAGGCAGCAAAGCGTTTTGCTACTTCATCCCAGTTTACAATTTCCCAGAAGCCTTTTAAGTAGTTAGGGCGGCTATTGCGGTAGTCGATGTAGTAGGCGTGTTCCCATACATCGCAAGTAAGCAGGGGAGTGTTATCGGTGGTTAAGGGGGTAGCGGCGTTGCTGGTAGAAACCAAATCCAATTCGCCTGCAGGGGTTTTCACTAACCATGCCCAGCCTGAACCAAATGTGCCTGCTGCACAAGCATTAAAAGCTTCTTGGAAAGCGGCAAAGCTGCCCCATTTGGCATCAATGGCGGCTGCCAATTCGCCACTGGGTTTGCCTTGACCATTGGGGGTGAAACCTAACCAATAGAAGGTGTGATTCCAAGTTTGAGCAGCATTGTTAAACACGCCACCTGAAGATTGTTTCACAATGTCTTCTAATGAGGCATTTTCAAATTCAGTGCCTTTAATTTGATTGTTTAAATTGGTGATATAAGTTTGATGGTGTTTACCATAGTGGTATTCTAAAGTTTCTTTAGACAAGTGGGGTTCTAAAGCATCTAAAGCATAGGGCAGTTGGGGTAATTGATGTTCCATGATGTAGCTTCCTATTGAATGATTGTATTTAATCGTTGTGTGTGCACCATTGAGGTGGTGCGAAAGGATTTTACCCAGTTTGGCAGCAAAACACCATTAAAAATTAATAGGCAGACTGTTATAATGACAAGTTCGACTGCTTATTTTAAGGAATAACCATGACGGATTATCCCCAATCTACCGATAATGACAGCGCTTTGGCTTTGGTTCCGCCTCATTCTATGGAAGCGGAACAATCCGTGTTGGGCGGTTTGTTGCTAGAAAATGCGGCATGGGATCGTATCGCTGATGTGGTGTTGGGGGAAGACTTTTATCGTCATGAACATCGGGTGATTTTTCGCGCCATTGCGCGTTTGATTAATGAAAGTCGTCCTGCTGATGTGATTACGGTGCAGGAAGAATTAGAACGGCATGATGAATTAGAGGGGGCGGGCGGTTTTCATTATCTGGTTACCTTAGCGCAAAATACCCCTTCGGCTGCCAATATTCGCCGTTATGCAGAAATTGTGCGTGAGCGTTCTATTATGCGTCAGTTGGCAGAAGTCGGTACAGAAATTGCTAGAAATGCGTATAACCCACAAGGCAGAGATGCCAGCCAGCTATTAGATGAAGCAGAAAACCAAGTATTTCGTATTGCTGAAAGCACGGCTAAAGCCAAACAAGGTTTTTTAAATATGCCCGATTTATTGCGCGAAGTAGTGGAACGCATTGATATGCTGTATTCCCGTGATAATCCTGAAGAAGTAACGGGGATTTCAACGGGTTTTGTGGATTTGGATCGAAAAACTTCGGGTTTACAAGCAGGCGATTTGATTATTGTGGCAGGTCGCCCTGCGATGGGTAAAACCGCATTTTCTATCAATATTGCAGAACACGTTGCCATTGAGGGTAAATTGCCTGTGGCGGTGTTTTCTATGGAAATGGGTGGCTCGCAGCTTGTGATGCGTATGCTGGGTTCGGTAGGTAAACTTGACCAACATGTGTTAAAAACAGGCGCTCTGCAAGATGAACATTGGGGACGTTTGAATGAAGCAGTTACCAAATTATCGGATGCACCTTTATTTATTGATGAAACTCCGGGTTTAACTGCCTTAGAATTGCGCGCCCGCGCCCGCCGTTTGGCGCGCCAATTTGGTGGCAAACTGGGCTTAATTGTGATTGACTATTTGCAACTGATGACGGGTTCAGGGCGAGGCGATAATCGGGCTTCTGAATTGGGTGAAATTTCACGCTCATTAAAAGGCTTGGCAAAAGAATTACAAGTGCCGATTATTGCCTTATCGCAATTAAGTCGTAAAGTGGAAGAGCGTCCGGATAAACGCCCCATGATGTCGGATTTGCGTGAATCGGGTGCGATTGAGCAAGATGCTGATTTGATTATGTTTATGTATCGTGATGAATATTATAACGCTGAATCATCACTCAAAGGCTT
The DNA here is from genome assembly GCA_041855125.1 of Neisseria sp. Taxonomy (GTDB): domain Bacteria; phylum Pseudomonadota; class Gammaproteobacteria; order Burkholderiales; family Neisseriaceae; genus Neisseria. The sequence goes on from JBHADP010000138.1 coordinate 14,233, forward strand.
GGCGGAATGTATTATTGGTAAACATCGTAATGGACCAGTGGGTAAGGTGTATCTGACTTGGATGGGACAGCATACGCGCTTTGATAATGCGGCTTATGTACCCAATGCCAGCATGATGGAAGATTGAAACAAAAATACAAGCAAAGATGGGAAAAATCATCTTTTTTAAGACAAATAGCGCATTATCATTTAGAATATACCACATAACTATTTAAAATTTAGGCACATTACAGTTAAACGACCTTGCAAGGTGTTACTCATGTATTTCAAACAAAAAGGTTTTACCTTAATCGAATTAATGGTAGTGGTGATTTTGATGGGCATTATGCTCGCCATCGCTCTACCAGGAATGAATAATTTTATTGCCAATCAGCGTGTTGCTAATGCAGCAGAACAGTTTGCTAATCTTGCTCGTTTTGCACGCGCGGAAGCCGCTCGTTTAAATCGTCCCGTTTATTTATGTCCAGCTCAAATTAAATCTGATGGTAAAGCAGATAATCATTGCGTGGTAAGCCATACAGGTTTAGGTGCGGTAGCGTGGGCAGACCATAATAATGATCGCACTTATCAATCAGCAACGGACTTATCTTTACGCACGGTGATTATTAATAATGCCAATAATCCTCGCATCGCTTTTAAAATAGAAAATATTAAATTTAATGGTTCAGTTCAAACCACAGGCGGTAGTGCGCGAATTTTTGGTTTTATGCCTGATGGCACATTTACACGTTTGGAAGTGAGTGGTACATCTAAAACGGTATATCCTGCTTCAGATGGTTATGTGCGTATTACGTTTACAGATAAAGATGCCAGCAATGTTAATGATCGCCAACGCAGAGCGGTTATGCTTCTATTGTCAAATAATGGTCGTGTGGAATTTTGTGAGCGAACAGATATTCAGATAGGTTCGGGTAGCGGTAAATGTGCGACCAGCGATACAAATTGGTTGCCAACGTAATAAAAAGGATTAAATCAGGGGTTTATGAGATGAATAAAAAAAGTATTGCTCACTATCAACAAACAATACATCGAAGTAAGCGACAGCAGCAGGGTTTAACATTGATTGAGGTACTGGTGTCGGTGGTAGTGTTGGCATTGGGTGTTTCAGCTTTGTTGATGACACAGCTTCGAGCCGTTTCAGGTGTGCGTGAAAGCGAAGGGCAAACCATAGTGGC
>JBHADP010000139.1:0-23242 GCA_041855125.1 Neisseria sp.
GGGTCGCACGCATCCACCAAAACGCCATTGACCTTGCCTGCCACCGTGGCTTTTGCTAAACCTGCGCCAATAGAAGCCGCCACCTCAGCGACCGAAACAGCTTGTTCAAATTGACGGATTGAACCATCAGGCAAGGTAATATTTATCATTGAAAACTCCAAAACCGAAATTTAAGTGAATAAAGACGCGAATCAACGCTTTTATTATTGCAAAAGGATAAATTATAGAAGTCTTTATAGGCTTTTACAAGTTTGCAAGGGCTTGCTGTCCCCTGCTGAGTTGCCAATAGGCGCATGATGTTGCACAAACATTTTGAATGATGACGGGAAAAGTGTAGTATAAGGGCTTTTTTGAGTAGGTTTACCATGTCGCGCCATTTGATTTTACAACACCCTCATATTGAACAATGTGATTTAAGCGCATTGCAAACACTTGTTGCTGCGTCTCCGATGCGAGTGAATGAACGTGTGATGCGTTATTCCGTTGCCGATACCTTGGTTTTACCCGATGCTGTGATAGATGTTTTGAATCAGCAGCAGATTGATTATGCTCTATTGCCCGAACGCCATTTTGCTGAACTGGGTTTAATCGTGAGCGATATGGATTCCACCTTAATCACCATTGAATGTATTGATGAAATTGCGGCAGGTGTTGGCTTAAAAGAACAAGTTGCCGAAATTACCGAACAATCCATGCGTGGCGAATTGGATTTTGAACAATCTTTACGCCGCCGTGTGGCATTGCTCAAAGGTTTACATGAAGACGTTTTGCAAGATGTTTATGATCATGTATTACAGCTTTCAGCAGGTGCAGAATATTTAATTCATGAATGTAAACAAAATGATGTGAAATTTATGTTGGTGTCGGGTGGGTTTACTTTTTTCACCGAGCGTTTAAAAGTGCGTTTGGGTTTAGATTATGCTTATGCAAATGTATTGAAAATAGAAAATGGCATCCTCACGGGTGAACTAGAAGGGCGCATTATTGACGCACAAGCCAAAGCAGATTTATTGGTACAACATCGTGATGAATTGGGTTTACAACCTGAACAGGTTTTAGCCATGGGCGATGGTGCCAATGATATTCCCATGCTACAAGCAGCAGGCATAGGTGTGGCATACCATGCCAAACCCAAAGCACGCCAGTTTGCCGATGTTTGCATTAACCATCAAGGCTTAGAAGCGGTGCGAGCTTGTTTCTTATAATCAAACAACCGCTTGTTGAATAAAACAAGCGGTTGCTTTAAGTTTAGGCTTTCGGCAAGGTTACACCCGTTTGCCCCATATATTTACCATTGCGGTCTTTATAAGACGTTTCACAAATTTCATCGCTTTCAAAAAACAATACTTGTGCTACCCCTTCGCCTGCATAAATTTTGGCGGGTAATGGTGTTGTATTTGAGAACTCCAATGTAACATAACCTTCCCATTCAGGCTCAAAAGGCGTTACGTTCACAATAATGCCACAACGTGCATAAGTGGATTTGCCCAAACACACCGTGAGTACATTGCGCGGAATACGGAAATATTCCACTGTGCGCGCCAAAGCAAATGAATTGGGTGGAATAATACAAAAATCGTCTTCTACAGTAACAAAGTTGCGCGTGTCGAAGTTTTTAGGGTCAACAATGGTGCTGTTGATATTGGTAAAAATCTTAAATTCATTGGCGCAACGAATATCATAGCCATAACTGGATGTGCCATAAGAAATAATGCGTTGCCCATTCACTTCTTTCACTTGATTGGGTTCAAAAGGTTCAATCATGCCGCATTCTTCGCTCATATGGCGTATCCATTTATCCGATTTAATGCTCATACTGTTTCCTTATCCTTATTCTTGCCAACCACCTAAATAACCCACCAATTCAGTTAGCATGGTACTGAGTGCTTCAGTCATCAAAATTTGTGAGGCAAATGCCAAACTGGCTGCATCATCGCCATGATGTTCGGCTTCTTCTTGCAATACATCTAAATATTGAATCCGTTTTAACGTGAAATCTTGCGTGAGAATAAACGCAATTTGCTCGCGCCACACCAAGCCCAGTTGGGTAACGGTTTTACCGTTTTTCACATGCTGTACCACTTCTTCTGCCGTTAAATCTTGTTTCGACACCTTCACCACAGGCACAATATCGCCCGTGCCTTTGAGCTCACAATCGCTATCTAACTCAAAGCCTCCCTCTGCTGCACCACGCAATAACCATTCCGTCATCAAAGCGGCAGGCGATTGTTGGGTTTTGGGTAAACGCGCTTCCAAGCCGCCTAAGGCTTCCCGCAATTTGCTCAACACGTTTTCTGCTTTGCTAGCCGTAGCATGATTGACCAATAAAAAGCCTTGTTTGGTATCAAAAATAGCGGCAATACGGCTACTGTGGGTAAAGGCGCGCGGTAATAAATCATCCGTGATATTTTCTTTTAACTCTTGCTTTTCTTTGCGCCCCACATTGCGCCCTTCGTTTGCCTGAATTTCGGCAATTTTTTCGTCTAACACATCACGAATCACGCCCGCAGGCAGCACTTTTTCTTCTTTTTTCAATGCCACACGCCAAGTGTAATCAGCAGGAAACACCAATTCAGGGCTAAACCCCACAGGCGCAGCAAAACCTTCGGTAAACCAATCTAAACCTTGACAAGGGGCAAACGCAGCCGCATTTAATTGCTCAGTGAGCTTATCCAATTCGGGTAATTGTTTGAGCGTGATGGGATAAAAGCTCAATTGTTTAAACCATGTCATGTTTGTTATTCCTGTCTTGATAAATGGGTTTATTATAACCGTATCTTTACCCGACTTGACAGAGTTGGATAAAATACGTTATATTTATCTCTTCGGTTACGCGCCCATCGTCTAGAGGCCTAGGACACTGCCCTTTCACGGCGGCAACCGGGGTTCGAATCCCCGTGGGCGTGCCAGATTTTAAAAACCCCTTGAATGGATATTCAAGGGGTTTTATCTTATTCTGCCCAGTATTTTTTCTTCGAGGTTTTACCAATACCAGGGTTAAAGCTGTTCACAGGGTCTAGCTGACGATAGAACTGTTTTAACGCAGGCTTGGCTTCATAAAGATGCCCTACGTTGTGTTCCGCAGGATACTGTGCGCCACGCTCATCAAGTAAATGCAGCATTTCATGTTCTAATGCCATGCAATCATGTCCTTTTTTCACGATATAGTCTTGATGGAACACATGGCACATAAAATGCCCATAATAGAGTTTGTGGCTGATTTTGCTGTCAATATTGGCAGGCAGTTTTTCAAACCAATCATTGTCGTTGCGGCGCAAGGCAATATCCAATGCCACAATGTCTTCCACTTCTTTATCGTGTACGGCACGATAACGCACGGCTGCGGAAGCCACTGCAAAACGGTGTAACATAGCAGCTTGGGTTTCTTCAGGGCTACATTCAAAATATGCGCCTGTTTTACCTGCAAAATAGTTTTGCAAAAATTCACGCGCTTCAGCCACGCCTTCGCCACCCATTTTAAGGATTAAATGGTGTTCAAACCGTTGGCGATAATCGCGTAAGGATTGGGGCAGATGTTCAGGCAAATATTTGCTGACAAACTGCAAGGCTTTATCGGCAAAGTGAGCAGGCAAGAAGCCCAGTTTTTTGCCTAAACGGTCGGCTTTGGCTTTGAAATCGAATAATTTGGGCAGTTGATGTGTGCCAAATTTTTTGATGACCCAAAACGTGTCTTTGCCATATTCGGCAGCCATGTCAAAAGCATCACGATGAATGTATTCGCCTGAGATGGGTAGGTTTTTAAAATTGGCTAATACGGCACGGCGAATATCGGTCAGCTCTTGGGTGTCGTTGGTGCCAATATAGAATACGGCGGTGTGTTTTTCTAAGGGGAAGGTGTCGAGACGCACGGCAAACACCATCAATTTGCCCGCACAGCCTGAAGCCTCGTAATGGCGTGCAGGGTCGGCATTAAAACGGGCAGCCGTAGGCTCATCTACTTGGCGCACATGGTTGCAATAGGCATGGTCATGCCCTTTGCCTGCATCTTGTGTGATGTCTTTTTGTTGATAATGATGACCTTGCAAATTGGTTAAAATTTCTTCAGGGGTGTCGCCCAAATCAATACCCAAATGGTTGATTAAATGCAGTTCGCCCTCTTCATCAAGTTGGGCAAACAATGCCATTTCGGTGTAAGCAGGACCGCGCTGTACCAATGCACCACCTGAGTTGTTACATACCCCACCCAAGACAGATGCACCAATACAAGATGAACCAATCACAGAATGAGGCTCACGCCCTAAGGGTTTGAGTAATAATTCCAGTTGGTTTAGGGTAGAACCGGGCAAGCACACCACTTGTTCGTTATTGTTAATGGGGCGAATGATGTTCATCCGCATGGTGTTCACAATAACAATATCACGATCGTAATCGTTGCCATCGGGGGTAGAACCGCCTGTTAAGCCTGTATTGGCGGCTTGTGTGAGTACAATCACATCGGCTTTGACGCAGGCTTGTAACACTTTCCATTGTTCTAATACGGTGGCAGGGCGCACAACCGCTAGGGCTTTACCCTCACCAAAGCGATAACCTTGGCGATAAGGTTCGGTTTTACTGGGGTCGGTAATGATGTATTTTTCGCCGACAATTTCAGTTAAGGTTTGCAGTAATTGGGAAGCAGTCATCTCAAATCCATTTCTTATAAAAAAGTAAGTTTGCTGTTTTTTAGGGTGTTCGTCAATATGATTCAACCGCCATGATAGGCGGCTGATTCAAAAAAATTTTATTGCCCTGCAACAGGCACAATTTCCAAGCGTTTCGCTTCAATTTCTACGGTTTGATTCCACCGATTTTGGTCAATCTCACCCCAAATCCGCACGCGGGTTTGGGGGGTTACGGTTTGACCTCTCCACACATCAGGATTGATTTCCACTTTGATGGAATCGGTTTCATCTTTAAAGAAAAATTCTTCGGGATTGGGTGTACCTGCTCGCCCTGTAATCGTGCCTTCTAACACCACATGGCTGTCATCAGGCAGATGACGCGCTTCCCGCACGGTCTGTACTTGCACGGGCTGGGTTGAAGCAGGAGGCGTGTCCACAAATTCCGCATAAGCAGGTAGGCTCAATGCGCCTAACATGATGGCAGTGAATAAACGATGCTTCATCATCATTTCCTTTTTTATTCAAAATCTTACTAAAAAAATGCTGTTTTCTTATTTTAAACGGCGTATGCCCACTGCATCGCGCACTTGATCGAGCAATAACCGCGCTTCTTGGCGAGCTTTTGCTGCGCCTGCCTGTAAAATTTCTTCGATTTGGGCAGGATTTGCCATTAATTCGTTAAAACGTTCGCGTTTGGGGGCTAATTCGGCATTGAGTTTGGCACCTAAGATTTTTTTCGCTTCGCCCCACGCCAAGCCCTCTGCCAACATTTGGACAAATTCGGCGTTTTCTTCAGGAGTAGCAAAGGCTTGATAAATAGCGAATAAGGGGCTTTCATCAGGCTGTTTAGGTTCCCCTGGTTCTTTTAAGTTGGTAACGATTTTATTGACGGATTTTTGTAGCTTTTTCTCGTTTTCAAACAAGGGAATGGTGTTGCCATAACTTTTTGACATTTTACGCCCATCTAAGCCCACCAATAATTCCACGTTTTCATCGATTTTGGCTTCGGGTAAAACGAATAAATCGGTTTGGAAACGGTGGTTAAAGCGTCCTGCAATATCACGCGCCATTTCAACGTGTTGAATTTGGTCGCGCCCCACAGGAACATCGTTGGCTTTAAACATTAAAATATCAGCCGTCATTAAAATGGGATAGCTGTATAAGCCCATTTCAATTTGGTGGTCTTGGTCTTCCTGCCCTTTTTCAAGGTTTTCTTGTACGGCTGCTTTATAAGCATGGGCGCGGTTCATTAAGCCTTTAGCGGTTACGCAGGTTAAAATCCAGTTTAGTTCTAAAATTTCGGGAATATCGCTTTGACGATAGAAGGTGGTGCGTTCTGGATTGAGACCACATGCCAACCATGTTGCCGCTACGGCTTGGGTGGATTCGTGAATCATGGCAGGTTCATGGCATTTAATGATGCCATGATAATCGGCTAAAAATAGAAAAGACTCGGCATCTTGATTGGCGGCTGCTCGAATGGCAGGGCGAATCGCGCCCACATAGTTGCCTAAATGGGGAATACCCGTGGTGGTAACGCCTGTTAATACTCGTTTTTTTGTCATAACCATTGCTTTCTGTTAAGGTTGTTCGCCTAATAATTGTTCGCGCGTGAGCAGGAATACGAAACCATCGCCGCCACTGGTGCTGAGCCAAGTAAACGGTAATTCAGGATAAGCCGCTTCTAATACATCACGATTGTGTCCAATTTCTACCAATAAAATGCCTTGTGGATTGAGGAATTTTGCCGCATGAAGCAAAATTTGATGGGTTGCATCTAAGCCATCTTCGCCGCTGCCCAACGCCAATTCAGGTTCATGCAAATATTCTTCGGGCAACTCAGCAACCGATTGGGCATCAACATAAGGCGGATTGGACACTATTAAATCGTAAGTACCTTCTAAACCTGCAAACAAATCGGTATGCACCAAATGGATTTGTTCTTGCAAACCATAGTTTTCCACATTGATTGCCGCCACTTCTAACGCATCTAAGCTGATATCCACCGCATCAATTTCTGCCGCAGGATAATGATGCGCCATTTGAATGGCTAAGCAACCGCTTCCTGTGCATAAATCTAAAGCACGATGTACCAATTCATCATACTCAATCCAAGAGCGCAAACCCTCGCCCAGTAATTCATACACAAAAGAACGTGGCACAATCACCCGTTCATCGACATAAAATTCAAATTCACCCTGCCATGCCTGTTGCGTTAAATACGCTACGGGAATGCGCTCATTCACGCGCCGTTCAATCAAATGCAACAAACGCTGTTTTTCTTTTGGCAACAAACGCGCATCTAAATACGGCTCTAACACATCTAAAGGCAGATGCAAGGTATGCAAAATCAAATAAGCCGCTTCATCATAGGCATTGTCGCTGCCATGCCCAAAAAACAATTCAGCTTCATTAAAACGGCTCACCGCAAAACGCAATACATCGCGTATAGTGATTAAATGTTGTGCAGCTTTAGCAAACATTGTGTATCTCGTAAAAATAAAAGAAGGTTATTATAGTGGAATAGCGGTCAAACCGCTTAAGATGATGTTTCATAACAAGCTGCACATCAAGCACAGCCTGCCCATGATGCAGTTTAGTTAAAATACACATCAATATAATCGGCAACACGGTCGCAAGGATTATCTATTTGCTGCATACGCCAATATTGACGCTGACCTTTGGCATGAAATTCAAACGTACCGCTTCGTTCACAAGGCATACCCTCATTAATATGATGAACCCTCGTGATGATTTTGCCTGTTACATAAAAGGTTTTACTGTCCACCACGTTAACGGTGCCTTGCATGCTAACCCAATCACCATTAAGCACTTGTTTGGCATCAATTTCTAAACCATTGCGCCCACGTTTAACTGTTGCCACGCCAAATCGTTCCCAGCTAATCCATTGTAAGGAAAACTTATGTTTACCCAATAATTTGCGTTCCGCCGCCGATAAGCGCGTGTCTTTTTGGCTACGAACCACAGGGGATTGACGTTTAGCCTCTTGCTCAACTGCCAAATTTTGCCCCTGCACATTGTTTCCTACCCATAAAGCAGCCAACATAACCCATGCCCATGCCACAGAACGATGTGCTTGATTTTTCATCTGACTCTCCTAAAAACAGCAACGGAAACGCATGATGGGATTATAACAAATTCCATTGTTTGAGTTGGCTTTGCACATAAGCTGCCGCATCGGCTCGACCACAAGCAAAAGTCAGCAAAGCATTAGCGGTTTCAATATTGCATTTTCCCCCATTTATCACACCTGCCGCGCGTAACGCATCGCCTTGGGCATACACTGCTGCCGCACAACCTTGTGCCACTTGACTGATGTTCAACACCAGCCCACCACGCTCAATATACGCACGAATGGCATCCACAAATACCGCTTCACTGGGCGCATTGCCATGCCCATACGTTTGCAAAATCATCGCAGGCGTTGTGCAAGTGCGGATTTGTTGTGCCAAATAAGCCATAGGCAAACTGGGCATCAAATAAAAACACACCACTTGAGCCTGTGGATTCCATGTTTGAACACACCATTCCGCATTCGTTGCAGCAGGTAATGCGCGTTTATGATACCAGCCCTCTTCTACCGACCATTGCGCCCACGCGCCAAAATGCCAGTTGGCAAACCCCTCTGCCGTTTCTGTACTCACCTTACTGCTGCCCACCGCAGGAAACAACTGACCATGAAACGCAATCGCCACCGCCGCCCAATCTTCCCATGCCAAGCTGGCAACTGCCGTTGCTAAATTCAACGGCGCATCACTATTAACCGCGTTATAAGGTAATTGCGAACCCGTTAATACCACAGGTTTATTGACACCCTGCAATGCCAACGCCAACATATTAGCGGTATAGGCTAAAGTATCGGTGCCGTGCAGTATCAAAATCCCATCATAATCGGGCAACTTCTCCACTACAATCGCCAACCAATCCTGCCAATTTGCCAAAGTTACTGCCGATGAATCAATCAATGGCTCACACACCCACCAATCAAAATCAAATTGATGAGCAAATGGCGTTAATGCCTCACTCACCAATGCCGTATCGGGGCGCAAACCCTGCTCACTCTGACACATACCAATCGTGCCACCTGTGTATAATACAAAAATCCGTTTATTCATCATCATTCCTTCTATGACCAGCCCCTTGCCCATCTTAGACGGCATCAAGCCCAGCTATCTGATTTTACCGCACGACAAAACCTATTATCAGCAACCTTTGCTCACTTTCTTATGCCAACGCTTTCCCTTTGTGAGCGAACAACAATGGCGCGAGCGGCTCAATAGTGGCTTTGTAGTGGCACAAGATGGCACAACCCTATCCGAACATTCCCCCTATTTAGCAGGGCAAACCATTTATTATTACCGCCAAATCAGCCGCGACAGCGAACCGCGTATCCCCTTTGATGAAGCCCTCTTACATCTTGACGACCATCTCATCGTTGTAGATAAGCCCCATTTCCTACCTGTTACGCCCAGCGGACGCTTTTTGCGTGAAACCTTGCTTACCCGTTTACGCCTGCGCCCTGAATTACAGCATCTCAACATTGCCGACATCACCCCCATTCATCGGCTCGACAAAGACACCGCAGGCGTGATGCTGTTTTCCCACAACCCTGCCACACGCCACGCCTATCAAACCTTATTCCAACAACGCAGCGTGAGCAAAATCTATGAAGCCATCGCTCCCACGCGCACCGATTTGGTTTACCCCCATCACATCAGCTCACGTTTGGTGCGTGGCAACGATTTTTTCCTCACCCAAACCATCGCAGGCGAAGCCAATGCCCACACCACCATCGAACTGATTGAAAACTTAGGCGCATACAGCCGCTATCGTCTGTATCCCACCACAGGGAAAAAACATCAGCTCAGAGTGCATATGATGTCATTGGGCATGCCCCTGCTCAATGATAGCTTGTATCCCCATGTGTTAGCCGTTGACGATGTGGATTACAGCAAACCTTTAAAACTATTAGCGCGTTGCATTGCCTTTCGCGACCCCATCAGCGGACTTGAGCGAACCTTTAGCAGCCAATTTCATTTATAAACAGGCGTATCCTGTTGAGATACGCCCTCTTTATTATTTTCCTGCCACCTTCTTATTCCGCATCAAACACAGCATATCTGCCGCCACATGGGCAGCCGCAATCGCCGTGATTTCCGCATGGTCATAAGCAGGGGCAACTTCCACCACATCCATGCCCACAATATTTAAATCCCCCAGCTTGCGAATAATCGACAACGCTGTATGCGAATTTAATCCTCCAGGGACAGGTGTGCCTGTACCAGGGGCAAACGCAGGGTCAAGGCAATCAATATCAAAAGTCAAATAAACAGGGTTATCGCCAATGATGTCATAAATGCGCTGCACCGTGGCTTCCACGCCGTTTTCATTAATCCATGGCGCAAACAACATATTCATGCCCATAAAATCGCTGTTCCATGTGCGAATCCCCACTTGTGCCGATGTGGTGGGGTTGATTAAACCATTTTTAATGGCTTTATAAAACATGGTGCCATGATTCAGCGATTCTTCTGTATCATCAGGCCAAGTATCGCAATGAGCATCAAAATGAAGCAAACTCAAAGGTTTACCATATTTTTCCGCATGAGCTTGTAATAAGGGATAAGTAATGTAGTGGTCGCCGCCAAAAGTAAGCATTTTGGCATCGCTGTGGTTAATGATGTCGCGCGCGTGTTGCACAATGGTTTCACGAATGGTCCATGGCTGGTGGGCATCAAACCAACAATCACCATAATCAATCACAGCCAAATCATCGAATGGGTCGAAACCCCAAGGGAATAAGTTTAATTCGGCAAGCTGCACGCTGGCAGCACGAATGGCGGCAGGGCCTAAACGCGCACCCGAACGAAATGTGGTTGCCAAATCCAATGGCACCCCCGACACCACCACATCTGCCCCCGTTAAATCACGGGTATATTTACGGCGCATAAACGATAATGCCCCTGCATAAGTGTTTTCAATGGTGCTACCCATCAAACCTTCGCGGCGAAATGCACCATCGCCATAAATTGTGTTACTCATACTGTTTAACCTTTTTTCCTGTTCACACAAAAAGCCGCTTGAATGGTCAAACGGCTTCCCTATCCATCATTGACTGTTTGTCTATTGATGTTTGGCTGCTTTTTTTGCCGCTTTTGCTGCCCGACGCTTGGCGCGTAATTCACGCAGTTTTGCGCCATAAAAACGAATCCGTTGTCGCTTACGCCACCAAAAATAGCCCAGCACCAGCGCACCCAAGCCAATTAATGTAAATAAACCATATTGGAATTGATGCACTTTTTCCATCAGCCATTCTTGATTGGCTGCGCCCAAATAGCCCAAATAAATCCACACAGGCACTGAAATCAAAGCTGCAAAGCCGTCCATCAACAAAAATTGCCAAAACGACACCTTACGGCTGATACCTGCGGTAATATAAATAGGCGTACGCAGCCCCGGTAAAAATCGCGCCACAAACAACACCCAGTTGCCGTATTTGTCAAATTTTTCCTGTACTTGCGTATAACGCTTGGGTGTCATCACTCGCGCAATGGGCTTGAAGCGCAAAATTTTGTCGCCATACACTCGCCCTGCGGTAAACATCAAACCATCACCCACCAACACGCCCGCCATGCCTACTGCATACATCATATACAAATTCGCATAGCCCAGCCCCGATATCACACCCCCTGTTACCAAAGTAATGTCTTCAGGAATCGGCACGCCAAAACCACATGCCAACAGCACCGAAAAAACAGCAGCATAGCCATATTGAGTGAAAAACGCTTCTAACAGGGCAAACATAGACTTCAGCCCTCTACTTTCCTTATTTGTTTAAAATGTTTCAACACACAAGGCGGCACATAAAGCACCGCCCTATGTATTACCCTGAAACAGAAAGGGTTATACTCCTCCTGTTTGGATTATCTACCCTAAAAGGCGGGGTTTCAACCAGCAAGGATATTCAGATGAAGCGATTATTGCTTCGCTTTCGGTTGTTGAATGGCAGCAGCAATGCGTTCCGCACCTACTTGCGCCCAATCGGCTTGCTTGGCTTCCACCATCACTCGCACCACAGGTTCTGTACCCGATGCACGCAACACCACACGCCCTTTGCCTTCCAACTCCGCTTCCACCTCGGCTAACACTTCAGCAGAAGCCGTTTGCCAATCTTGTCCTTTTTGAATCCGCACATTAATCATAGTTTGAGGAAAGGCTTGCCAATCCAGCGCCGTTGCCAAATCCTGATTCAATGTGCGCAATGCCGCCAACACTTGCAAAGCCGCAATAATGGCATCGCCTGTATTGTGTTTATCCATACACAAAATATGCCCACTGGCTTCACCACCAATCAACCAACCGCGCTGCTGTAATTGCTCCAACACATAACGATCGCCCACTTTCGCACGCGCAAACGGAATATCTTTTTCTTGCAGCGCCAACTCCATTGCCATATTGGTCATCACCGTGCCGACCACACCACCAATATCAATGCCTTCTTTTGCCCGCGCTTTCGCAATCACATAAATCAAACTGTCGCCATCATAAACCTTGCCATGTTTATCCACCATCATTAAGCGGTCGCCATCGCCATCTAAAGCAATGCCATAATCGGCTTCATTTTGCAAAACAGCAGCTTGCAAGTTTTTAACATGAGTTGCCCCACATTTATCATTGATGTTATAGCCATTGGGTTCATCGGCAATCGTTACCACTTTTGCACCCAATTCATGAAACACTTTAGGCGCAGCACTATAACCTGCACCGTTTGCCGTATCCACTACCAATTTTAAACCGCGCAAATCCAACTGATTGGGGAAAGTAGATTTACAAAACTCAATATAACGATCGTTTGCCCCCTCAATACGGCGCGCCCGACCCAAACGTTCAGATGGCTCTGTTACAATGCCTTCTTCCAATTTGGCTTCAATTTCCAATTCAATTTCATCGGATAACTTCACACCGCCTTCAGCAAAAAACTTAATCCCATTATCCGCAAAATGATTATGCGAAGCCGAAATCATCACGCCTGCGGATAAACGCAATGCACGGGTTAAATACGCCACCCCTGGTGTTGGCAAAGGGCCAGTTTGAATCACATTCACACCTGCTGCCGTAAAACCTGCCACCAAAGCCGCTTCCAACATATAACCTGAAATACGCGTATCTTTGCCAATCAACACCGTAGGACGATGCTCGCCATCATGCTGCACCAACACCCGCCCTGCGGCATAACCCAATCTCAACACAAAATCAGGCGTAATCGGAAATTGTCCCACCTCACCGCGCACACCATCTGTACCAAAATACTTCTTTGCCATCTTTCCTATACTCCTGTTTCAAATTACCTTACCGCCTACTGCCTGCCATACCTTAACCGCATCAACAGTCGCTTTCACATCATGTACCCGAATAATCTGAGCGCCACGCGCCACAGCCGCCAATGCCGCCGCCACACTACCATGCACCCGCTCACTCGGCACCGTTTCACCTGTCAAATCACCTATCATGCGTTTACGCGACACTCCCACCAAAAGCGGTGTATCACATTCTTGCAACAAATCATCTAAATGCTGCATCAACAGCACATTATGTTCCAAAGTTTTACCAAAACCAAAGCCCACATCCAACACCATGCGTTCACGCGCTATTCCTGCCTGCTCACACACCGCCAAACGCTGCTTCAAATAACGGCTCACTTCACACACCACATCTTGATAATGCGGATTATCCTGCATGGTTTGCGGCAAACCTTGCATATGCATTAAACAAACACCCACCTTAGGATATTGTGCCAACAAGCTCACCGCACCTTCATCTTCCAAAGCCTGAACATCATTAATAATATCCACCCAGCCTTGCTCCAAAGCACGTTGCATGATAACCGTGCGGCGCGTATCCAAACTAATGGGTACCTGCCAAGTGTGCAGCACTTGCAAAATAGGAGCAACTCGCGCCTATTCCTCTTCTGGCGACACATACGCCGCATGAGGGCGTGTGGATTCCCCCCCAATATCCAAAATATCCGCACCTTGCTGCAACAAACGTTCAGCATGTTGAATGGCACCCGACACCTCAGCCGAATACGTTCCTCCATCCGAAAATGAATCAGGCGTAACATTCACAATGCCCATAATTTTGGGCGTACTCAAGTCCAGTTGAAACCGCCCTGCCTGCCATATCCGAGATGTCATCTTAATGCTTCACTTTCCACATTTAAATTGAAGCCGAAATTATAACATAGCTCAAGAAACGAAAAAAAACAGCCCAAGTATAACACTTGGGCTATCTCCAATGGCAATGACTGCTATTTATCGCTTGCATTTGCCGCAGTATCAGGCTTATCTAATGATGCAGCCTCTACCTGCTCTGGCTCACTGCTTGCTGTTAGTTCATCTTGAGGCACAGCTTCTGGACGAATATTATGGCTATAATCCTTAGGTGGACTGGGTTGTTTACCTGCCATAATTTCCAATACTTGATCGCGGTCTATCGTTTCCCATTCCATCAAGGCTTGACACATGGTTTCCATCTTATCGCGATTTTCATCCAAGATTTTATACGCCACCGCATATTGCTCATCCAAAATACGGCGAACTTCTGCATCAACTTCTTGCTGCGTTTTCTCTGAGATATGCTGTGAACGTGTAATGCTGCGACCTAAAAACACCTCGCCCTCATTCTCTGCATACACCATCGCACCCATTTTCTCGCTCATGCCATAACGTGTTACCATTTCACGCGCAATTTGCGTGGCACGCTCAAAATCATTTGATGCACCTGTGGAAATACGACCGACAAACAAATCTTCAGCAATGCGACCACCATACAAAATCGAAATCTGATTCAACATTTGGTCTTTATACATACTGATGCGATCGCGCTCAGGCAACTGCCAAGTTAAACCCAACGCACGTCCACGCGGCATAATGGTTACTTTATGCACAGGGTCAGTGCCTTGCAAACTCTCTGCCACAATCGCATGACCCGATTCATGATACGCGGTTGCCCGTTTCTCATCTTCGTGCATCACCATACTGCGGCGTTCAGGGCCCATATAAATCTTATCCTTAGCGTCTTCAAAATCGCTTTGGTCCACCTTCGTCTTATTGCGGCGACCGGCAAACAATGCCGCTTCATTCACCAAGTTTGCCAAATCCGCCCCTGAAAAACCAGGTGTACCACGCGCCAAAGCCGTTAAATCCACCGACGCATCTAATGGCACTTTTTTCGCATGCACATTCAAAATCTGCTCACGACCGCGAATATCAGGCAAAGGCACCACCACTTGACGGTCAAAACGACCAGGGCGCTGCAAGGCAGGGTCTAACACATCAGGACGGTTGGTTGCCGCAATCACAATCACCGTTTGATTGCTCTCAAAACCATCCATTTCCACCAATAATTGGTTTAAAGTTTGTTCGCGTTCATCATTGCCCCCGCCCAAACCTGCACCGCGTTGGCGACCGACTGCATCAATCTCATCAATAAAGATAATACAAGGCGCGTTTTTCTTAGCCTGTTCAAACATATCGCGCACACGGCTGGCACCCACACCCACAAACATTTCCACAAAATCCGAACCTGAAATGCTGAAGAAAGGCACACCTGCTTCACCTGCAATCGCTTTTGCCAACAAAGTTTTACCCGTACCCGGGCTACCTGCCAACAAAATACCGCGTGGCACACGACCACCCAAGCTCTGATAACGATTCGGCGCTTTCAGATAATCCACAATCTCTTGTACTTCTTCTTTCGCCTCATCACAGCCTGCCACATCGGCAAACTTCACCTTATTAGAATCTTGGTCTAACAACTTGGCACGGCTTTTACCAAACGAAAACGCCCCACCTTTGCCGCCACCGCCTGCTTGCATACGCATAAAATAAAACCATGCGCCAATCAACAAAATCACAGGCAACAAACTAAAGAATAAGCTACTAAAAAAGCTCGGCTTTTCTTCAGGCGTTACTTTCAAACGAACTTTCTTTTCCAACAAAGTTGGAATCAGATTATCGTCAAGTGGGGCATTGGTGAAAAACTTACTTTTTTCCGCATCGTTGCGCTCACCTTTAATCACATAGCCGCTCACCACCGAGCCTTCAATATTGACACTGGCGATTTCACCCTTATTCACTTGTTCGATAAACTGTGAATATTCAATTTGTTGCTTACTTTCTTTCTCTCCTTGGATGGCATTAAACGCCGCCATCAAACCAATAGCCAACGCCAACCAAACCAACAGGTTTTTAACGGTACTCCCCACTGAAATAGGCTCCCAATATCAATAATAAATAACGAAAAACGCTTGATTGTAATTCAGACCAAACACCTTGTCAGCGTTTATTTTTGCCCAATAAATAAATCTCACTAGAGCGATTGCGTGAAGCATCAGGCTTACGCGTTTGCACACTGGTGAACATCTGGCGCATTTGAGCCAAATATTCCTGATAGCCCGCACCCTGAAACACCTTCACCAAAAAATGACCACCCACCGCCAAATGATGATGTGCAAAATCCAATGCCAACTCACATAAATAAAAACTTTTGGCTTGGTCTGTTACAGCATGACCACTCATATTGGGTGCCATATCACAAATTACAAGGTCTAAAACACGACCATTTAGCAAAGATTCAAATTGTGCCAACACCGCTTCTTCACGAAAATCGCCTTGAATAAACGACACACCCTCAATAGGCTCCATCGGCAAAATATCCAACGCAAACACCGCACCCGTTTTGCCCACCAATTTTGCTGCCACTTGCGACCAACTCCCTGGTGCGCTGCCCAAATCTGCCAACACAGTACCTGATTGAATTAATTTATCTTTTTCATTAATTTCTAACAATTTATACGCTGCTCGCGCACGATAACCCTCTTTTTGTGCTTGATGCACATAATGGTCATTAACATGCTCATTCAGCCATGCTTTAGAAGATTTAGAACGCACTGCCATATGGTTTAACCACCAATAAAAATGGGCAACTATTGTACGCGATTTTTCTCCCGCCCGTTGACTAATTGGCGTAAAATGCCGATTTTATTTTCCTATTTGATTACCATGACCGATAAATTAAGCACCAAACAAATCCTAGAACTCAAAGCACGCGCCCATCATCTTCATCCTGTGGTCATGATTGGACAACACGGTTTAACCGAATCCGTGATAAAAGAAACCGATGCCGCTTTAACTGCCCATGAGCTGATTAAAGTGCGGGTATTGGGTGATGACCGCGCTGAACGCATCACCATGTGTGAAGCCTTATGCGAAGCCGTTGATGCCCAACTGGTGCAACACATTGGCAAACTCTTGGTGTTATGGCGTAAAAACCTTGACGATAAAGCCACACCAAAATCATGAATATTTTACCTTTTCAAGCTGATATTGCTGCGCGTATGTTGGTAAACACTGAAAACGAGCAGATTCACCCCGCAGCACAATTCATACACACCCACAATGGTTATTGGCTAGCATGGCATGATGGCATTGCCGCCCTACTCGCCCCCAATACCCCTGCCAATGAACCTTGTTTTTGGGTTGAAGGGGCAAGCGATTTAGCAGAATTGGTCAGCATGGTAGAAAATGGCGATTTTGATGTGATGGAAGACTTTGAAGGCGATGATGAAGCATGGCAACATACAGCAGAATGTTGTCATCACGCTCATCATCATTCTGATGATACCAACTGTTCACACTAAAAACACAGGCAGACGTTTCCCCGTCTGCCTATTTTTTAGCGCACTTTATCCACCCACGCGCCATAGCCTTCCGCTTCCATGCGTTCTAATGGAATAAAACGCAAGCTCGCGCCATTGATGCAATAGCGTAAACCGCCTTGCTCGCTGGGTCCATCGGGGAAAACGTGTCCTAAATGAGAATCGGCAGCACGGCTACGCACTTCGGTGCGATGCATATTATAGCTGTGGTCATCGTGTTCAGTGAGCGCGTTTTGCTCGATAGGACGTGTGAAACTGGGCCAGCCACAGCCTGAATCGTATTTATCCTTAGAGCTGAATAAGGGTTCTCCACTCACAATATCCACATAAATGCCTTTGGCAAACAGATGGTCGTATTCATGGCTAAAAGCGCGTTCGGTACCGTTTTGTTGGGTAATGCGGTATTGCTCGGCAGTTAAACGTTGTTTTAAGGTTTCATCGCTGGGTTTGCGGTAGTTATCCATATTGAAGGTTTTCTTTTCTAAAGGTTGGTCGGCTAAACGGATGTCGATATGGCAATAACCATTTGGATTTTTAATCAAATAGTCTTGATGATATTCTTCTGCTTCATAAAAATGCGTTAAGGGTAAATTTTCTACTACTAGGGGTTGTTGGTATTTTTGCTGTTCTTGCTGCAAGGCTTGGGCGATGATGGCTTGTTCTGCTGAATGGGTGTAATAAATGCCTGTGCGATATTGTGTGCCACGGTCGTTGCCTTGTTGGTTGAGACTGGTGGGGTCTATCACACGAAAGTAGTATTGTAAAATATCGTTTAAGCTGAGTTTATCGGTGTTGTAAACCACTTTTACGGTTTCAGCATGACCAGTTTGGCGATAAACCACATCTTCATAGGAAGGACGTTCTGTTTTGCCATTGGCATAGCCCGATACTGCATCAATCACGCCATCAATGCGTTGAAAATAGGCTTCTAAGCCCCAAAAGCAGCCACCTGCCAGATAGATGGTTTGAGTATTCATGGGAATGGATTGGGTTTGAGGTTGGTAAAAAGTGGTTTGTAGTTTACCCACATCTGCAGCAGGGTTGTCAATCAAGGCAAGGGCTTGCTGTTCATTTAAGCTGCCTTTGATAATGCGCTGCACCTTGCCGTGTTTATCCAATACCACCCAAGCAGGATACACGCCTATTTCTAAATCACGCGCAATTTTGCCGCCGTTATCCAGTAATACTGGTAGCTTAGGATACGATAAACCTGCATACCATGTTTGAAAATCAACCCCTTTTTTCTCGCCTAAAAAAGCAGGCGATGCAATGGTCAGCAAATTGGCGCGTTGAAAACGGCTATCGCTTGCCCATTGTTCGGTTTGCTGCAATTCCGCTAAACACAATGGACACCAACTTGCCCAAAATTTAATTAAAGTGGGACGCTGTGGCTGAAGATAATCCCGACCTGTTTTTCCTTGTGTAGAGGGTAAGGCTTGCAAAACAGAGGTGAGTGTTGCGGCATCTGCCCGCCCTTGCCAAGGCAACCATAATGCTGCCACTGCAAATATGCCTATCATCACCACACTCAACAAGAATTTTGCTTTCATTCAACGCTCCTTTCATACAATTCATCATGGCTTCTTGCGGATTGAAACTTTTTTTAAAGAGAATCATCTCAATCTGAGAGAAATAACCTTTTCCCATTCAGAACAACACATCAAGCTATGTTGTTGTGTTGCCCTGTGTGTTGCAACATGATGATTAGACGATTCAAGCGCCGATTTCTAACAAAATACTGAAAAGCAATAAAATATTTTTATTTGTTGATAAATTTGCCAAATTAATAAGCAATATTATACTCACTTACCTTAATATTGCTTCTTGATTATAATGGCTATAGTATAAAAAAGACTTTCCCCAATATCCCACCATCCATTTGGAGGAACCATGTATTCACATCCACAGGCCATTATCGACTTTTGGTTTGACGAAGAGTCCAAACGTCGTTGGGCGGCTAAAAGCAATTATTTTGATGCTCAAATTCGCGCGTTATTTATGGAAACTTGGCAAGCTGCCAGCGCAGGCGAACTTTGGGAGTGGCGCAACACCCAACAAGGTCGTTTGGCTGAAGTAATCGTCCTTGACCAATTTTCACGCCATCTGTTTCGCGGCAAACCCGAAGCCTACGCCCAAGACAAAATGGCATTGATTTTGGCACAAGAAGCGGTACGCCAAAGCTCGTTTGCGCGGATGGAAGTTGAACAACGCTATGTTTTGTTGCTGCCTTTTATGCACAGCGAAAGCCGCGCCATACACGCCCATGCCGTCAATCTCTTTGAGCGTTACACCACACCCGAAGCCGTTGATTTAGAAATGAAACACAAAGTCATTATTGACCACTTTGGTCGTTTCCCCAGTCGTAACCACATTTTGGGTCGCCAAAATACCGAGCAAGAAACCGCCTTTCTCAATCAATCGGCTGCGCAAGCAGGCTAATGTTCTAGGCAAGACTGCCTAATAAGCAGTCTTTGCCTGATAAACATGTTAAGCACACTGCTGGTCTTATTTCTCATTTTGCTGATACTGGCGATTGCCGATTATTCGCTGTCGCACTATGCGCGCCGCTTCAGCTACCCGTTTCCGCAAGATTTGCCTGTCTGCGAATTTGCGCTGGTGTTGGGTACCAGCAAATACATTGGGCAAACACGGCAACGCAATCGCTACTACCGCCATCGCATCGATGCGGCTTTGGTATTGTGGCGCGCAGGCAAAGTGAAACAATTTATCGTGAGCGGCAATGGTTTAGATGAAAACGCATTGAGCGAAACCGAATGTATGCAGGCTGATTTGGTGGCTGGGGGCGTTCCTGCCCATTTGATTTGGCAAGACCGCGCAGGCTTACGCACCTTAGACAGCATCATTCGTTTTAAACAACAGTTTCCAGATGCCAGCGTGTGCATTGTTTCCCAACCTTTTCACAATCAGCGTGCCTTATTGCAAGCGGCGTTTTACCAAGTGAATGCGGTGGCATACCACGCCCAACTGATAGGTTGGCGCGCAGGTTGGCGTGTTCATCGGCGTGAACGCTTCGCCCGTTTGCGTTTATGGTACGACTTATTGCGCCGCACGCCTCCCCAATACAGCATTAACGAAGAAAGCATCGCGCAGTTTCCCACGCAACATCATCTTTAAGATGATAGTTTTTTGCTAAATCAATTTGTCTTATCTTTACATTAAACAATATCCTGCATATTTTATGCAAACACAATATTTTCTTAAAATTAAACGCCATAAAAGCAAAACACGCTGAAAAATGCGTGTTTTTTATTCATCTGCCTTGTTTGTTTTTTAAATTTATACTATGTTTCGTTAAGGCTATGTTACCAAGCCGCTCTTTGCTTTTACGATTGTTTATTTTGGAGCAACTCAACTATGAGCAATAATCCTACTCAAACAGAGCATGTTGAATCCAACACACCATCAACAGACGGTTTTCGCGGTCTGGTTATTGCGCTGATTGCAGCGGTGGTGAGTTTTGCCTTGTATTATGTTTTACCTTACGACAGCAATGCCAATAAAGGCTTAGCGATTCTGTGTTTTGTTGCCATTATGTGGTTTACCGAAGCGGTGCATATCACGGTTACGGCTTTGATGGTGCCGATTTTTGCGGTAATTTTTAATATTCCCGACATGGGTACCAAGCAAGCCTTAGCCAGCTTTGCCGACCCGATTATTTATGTGTTTTTCGGTGGTTTTGCTTTGGCAACTGCACTGCATATTCAACGTCTTGACCGCAAAATTGCCATTTGGTTGATTTCATTGTCGGGTGGCAATACCTTGGTTGCGGTGATGTTGTTATTTATGGCAACCGCGTTTTTATCGATGTGGATTAGCAACACCGCCACCGCAGCCATGATGTTGCCCTTAGCCATGGGCATGATGAGCCACTTAGACAAAGAAAAAGACCGCAATACATTTGTATTTGTATTATTGGGTATTGCCTATTGTTCCAGCATTGGTGGTTTGGGTACGATTGTGGGTTCGCCACCTAATGCCATTGCTGCCAAAGCCTTAGATTTAGACTTTGCAGGCTGGATGAAACATGGTTTGCCCATGATGTTATTGATGTTGCCTTTAATGGTGTTTTCATTATTTGTGTTACTCAAGCCCAATTTCTCGCAACGTGTGGAAGTGAAAAACGAAAATATCCCTTGGACACCGCATCGTGTGTTAGCCATGCTCGTCTTTTTAACGGCTGCGGTGGCATGGGTGATGGGCGACAGCTTGAAAAAGAGCTTTGGTATTGATAGCCCCGACTCTTTCGTGGCATTAACGGCTGCGGTTGCTGTTGTATTACTGGGCATTGTGCGCTGGCGCGAAGTGGCGCGTAACACCGACTGGGGCGTATTAATGCTGTTTGGTGGCGGTATTGCCTTGAGCAATTTATTGAAAAACTCAGGCGCATCAGAAGCCTTAGGTCAGCAAATCGCCAATGCCTTCACGGTGGCACATCCGTTTGTGGTGATTTTTGTGGTGGCTGCCTTCATCATTTTCTTAACGGAATTTACCAGTAACACCGCTTCGGCTGCCTTATTAGTACCGATTTTTGCCAGCATCGCCACACAAATGGGTATGCCCAAAGAAGTGTTGGTATTGGTGATTGGTATTGGTGCATCCTGTGCCTTTATGTTGCCTGTTGCCACACCGCCCAATGCCATTGTATTTGGCACAGGCTTGGTACAACAAAAAGACATGATGCGAGTAGGTATGCTGCTGAATGTATTGTGTATTATTTTAGTATCGGTGTGGGCATACTTCTTCTTAATGTAATGCTCTCTTACCAAGCCTTCACCGCCCCGTCATGCCAACAGGGGCGGTTTTTGCTTTCCTTCTGAAATCGTTTAGAATACTTGTTTGATTCAACCTTTTGAGCTTTTTACCATGTTAGACATTCAACTTTTACGCCATGATGTGGCAGCGATTGCCCAACGTTTGGCAACCCGCGGTTATGAATTTGACACCGCCCGTTTTCATACCTTAGAAGAACAACGCAAAGCCGTTCAAGTGAAAACCGAAGAATTACAAGCTGCGCGCAACAGCCTTTCTAAACAAATTGGGGCATTAAAAGGGCAAGGCAAACACGATGAAGCGCAAGCCGTTATGAACCAAGTCAATCAAATCAAAATCGACTTAGAACACGCCGCCGCCGATTTACAAATCATTCAACAACAACTGGAAAGCTGGCTCGCTAGCATCCCCAATTTACCGCACGAGAGCGTGCCTGTGGGCAAAGACGAAACCGAAAACGTAGAAGTTCGCAAAATCGGCACACCTCGCAGCTTTGATTTTACCGTGCAAGACCATGTTGATTTAGGCGCACCCTTGGGCTTAGATTTTGAAACAGGCGCACAACTATCAGGCGCACGTTTTACCGTCATGAAAGGACCCATCGCCCGTTTGCATCGTGCGCTTGCCCAATTCATGCTTGACACCCACACCAGCCAACACGGCTACACCGAATGTTACACCCCCTACATTGTGAACGACAGCACCCTATTTGGCACAGGACAACTGCCCAAATTTGGCGAAGACCTGTTTCACGTTACTCGTGGCGGAGATGAAAGCAAAAACACCCAATATCTGATTCCTACCGCCGAAGTTACCCTCACCAACACCGTTGCCAACCAAATTTTATCCGCTGACCAACTGCCCCTAAAGCTCACCGCCCACTCACCTTGTTTCCGCAGCGAAGCAGGCGCACATGGCAAAGACACCCGTGGCTTAATTCGCCAACATCAATTTGACAAAGTGGAAATGGTGCAAATTGTGCATCCCGAGCATTCTTATGCCGCCTTAGAAGACATGGTGGGACACGCAGAAAAAATCCTGCAATTATTAGAATTGCCTTATCGCGTGATTGTGTTATGCACAGGCGATA
>JBHADP010000140.1:0-3207 GCA_041855125.1 Neisseria sp.
CGCTCTTTGATTGAGCGCAAAAGTGAATACCGCGATACTTTAGTAAAAACAGGTGCCACTTTAGGTGCAAATTGCACCATTGTATGCGGTGTAACCATTGGGCGATTTGCTTTTATTGGTGCAGGCGCGGTGGTGAATAAAGATGTGCCTGATTATGCGCTGATGGTGGGTGTGCCTGCTCGTCAAATTGGTTGGATGAGCGAATATGGCGAACAGCTTGATTTGCCCTTATCGGGCAATGGGCAAACGGTTTGCCCCCATACGGGTGCGGTGTATGTGTTGCATCATGGGTTGGTGCAAAAACAGGAAGCAGTATGATAAAAACCTTATGGGTGATTATACTGGCTGGGTGTTTGACCGCCTGCCAAACGGTTCACCATACGCAAGCGCATGAAACCGAAACCATTGTGTCGTGGTTTAGTGCCAACAAGCAAGCCTATGCGATAGGCGATAAGCGTGTGTATCAATTAGATGCGGCATCAACGGCGCAATTAGTGGATTTATATCAGCAACCTGTGTTGCAAAAAGCCTTAATGGATTTTGCGCGTATTAGCATTAATCAAGACAACCAGCAAGTTGATGTGATTTACACGGTTTATTTTGATGCCCATCGCCTAACCGATGCCGAACGCGCGATATTAAAACGATATCCGCTTTTTAATGAACAAGCTGCCACTTATTTCAACACGCTCACGCTGTTTACACAAGAATGGCTCAAGCTGCCCACGCCCAAACCCACGCATTTGGTCAGAATTGAATTCAGCCAATTAAAAGGCAAAGTGGTGCAATTACAAAATCAGCAGGAAATCTTGGCACAAGGACGACTGACACGCCCTGTTGCCAGCCAAGTCTCGCACTATCGCACTTCTGTGGCTTGGTCAGAATCAGGCAAACACGCCGTAACGGT
The DNA here is from genome assembly GCA_041855125.1 of Neisseria sp. Classification (GTDB taxonomy): domain Bacteria; phylum Pseudomonadota; class Gammaproteobacteria; order Burkholderiales; family Neisseriaceae; genus Neisseria. Next base: position 908 of record JBHADP010000140.1, read on the forward strand.
TGCCAGTGCGCCCATTTGGATTCCTGTGGCAAGTATCTTGTTTCTTCCCTATTTAGTGGTGTGTAAACCGAATTTACTCAGCGGTAAATGCACCCATTTTTAAGAAAAGTTTATCATGCAATTTATTGATTTAGCCGCCCAACAAGCGCGTTTGAAAACGCAAATTGATGCCAATATTCAGCGCGTATTGGCGCATGGGCAATATATTTTAGGTCCTGAAGTGGCGGCATTAGAAAACCAACTGGCAGATTATTGTGGCGCACCCTATTGCATTAGCTGCGCCAATGGCACAGACGCGCTTCAAATTGCCTTAATGGCATTGGGAGTGGGCGTGGGCGATGAAGTGATTACCGCAGGTTTCACCTATATTGCCACCGCCGAAACCGTTGCTTTATTAGGTGCAAAACCCGTTTATGTAGATATTGACGAGCGCACCTATAATATCGACCCTGCCAAAATTGAACCCGCCATTACCGAAAAAACCCGCGCCATTATTCCCGTGTCGCTTTATGGGCAATGCGCGGATTTTGATGCCATTAATGCGATTGCTGCCCAATATCAACTGCCTGTGATTGAAGATGCTGCCCAAAGTTTTGGCGCAACCTATCGCGGCAAACATTCGGGCAATTTATCTACCATCGCCTGCACCAGTTTCTTTCCCAGCAAACCATTAGGTTGTTATGGCGATGGCGGTGCCTTATTTACTCATGATGAACAACTGGCAACGGTTATCCGCCAAATTGCGCGTCATGGGCAAGACCGCCGTTATCATCATATTCGTGTGGGCATTAACAGCCGTTTGGATACTTTGCAAGCGGCGATTTTGTTGCCCAAACTGGCAATATTAGAAGAAGAAATGCAGTTACGCCAACAGGTTGCTGCATGGTATGGTGAAGCATTAGCAGCAATCGGTGTCGCCGCGCCTTATATTGAAGCACACAACCGCAGCGCGTATGCCCAATTTACCATTCGGGTTCCCCAACGTGCTGCCGTCCAAGCCAAGCTGACGGCATTAGGCATTCCCACTGCCGTACATTATCCGATTCCGTTAAATAAACAACCTGCGGTTGCCAGCGATGCCATCTTGCCGATTGGCGATAGGGTGGCGGAAGAAGTCATCAGTTTGCCCATGCACCCGTATTTAACGCAGGCTGATGTGCAGCATATTGTGGCGGCATTGGCGCAGGCATTAGGCGCGTGAAGCTACGCACTTTATTTGCCTATGCCATCGGTCCTTTAGGCAGCGCGGCAATCGGTGTGATTTCTTTGCCTTTGATTGCATGGTATTTTCCGCCCGAAGATATTGGGCGGGTGGTGTTGTTGCAAACGGTGGCGGCATTGGTGTTGAATCTTTTGGGCTTGGGTTTAGACCAAGCCTATATTCGTGAATACCACGCAGCAGAACACCGCGCTGCTTTGTTTAAAACCATTTTCTGGCTGCCCCTGAGCTTATTAATCAGTTTACTCATCATCATGATGGGTTATCGTGTTGAGTTGGCAGAACAGGTGGTGGGCATCAGCCACGCCCAAGCAGGCAGTTGGGTATTGGCGTTTTGTGCCGCCTTATTTTTAACCCGTTATTTGTCGCTGATTTTGCGGATGCAAGAACGCGCATGGGCGTTTTCGTTGAGTCAGTTGTTGCCCAAAATAGGGGTATTGCTGCTGGTGTTGTTGAGTGGTTTGGGCGGATGGCAAGCACACAACAGCACGCTGATTGCGATTTACGCCCTCGCGCAATGGGGAGCGGTGCTGCTGCTCTTGGGGCAAACGCGCCATGATTTATTCCACGCCTTACAAGCGCCGTTGCAACTGCCTGTGTTGCGCAGCAGTTTGCAATATGGTGTGCCTTTGATGTTGAGTGGATTGGCATATTGGGGCTTAAGCTCTGCCGACCGTTGGTTGCTTAAATTATGGGGCAATTTAAGCGAACTGGGCGTGTATTCAATGGCAATCAGTTTGGGCGCAGCCGCTTTGATTGTGCAAAATATTTTTGCAACGGTGTGGTCGCCTACGGTGTTTAAGTGGGTGAAAGAGGAGCGCAATTTAGAACAAATCGGTAAGGTGTTTGGCTATATGTTGGATGTGGTGGTGGCGGTATTATGTTGTGTGGGCTTGGCTTCGCCTGTGATACCGTTTTTCTTGCCTGCTCAATATGCTGATGTGCAGTTTATTGTGTTATCCAGTATGTTGTTTCCCTTGTTATACACGCTCACGGAAATCAGCGGCATCGGGATTAATGTCTGCAAACAAACATGGATAAACACCTTGATTTCGGTTGTGGCGCTGTTGATTCATGTTGC
>JBHADP010000141.1:0-8426 GCA_041855125.1 Neisseria sp.
AGGGTAGCGAGCTGATTGGCAATCCGATGTATTTTTTTGGTTCTCCTTAATTAACTCAACAGAAGGAATTGAGCAATGTCTATTGCACAAGAATTTAAAGCGTTTATTATGCGCGGCAATGTGGTGGATTTAGCCGTGGGTATGGTTGTGGGTACAGCGTTTAGCGGTATCGTAAAATCATTGGTTGATGATGTGATTATGCCCCCGATTGGTTTATTGATTGGTGGGGTGGATTTTTCTAATCTGTTTTTAACATTAAAAGACGGCGCAACCCCTGCACCTGAAGCGGGCTATGCTTCTTTAGCGGCGGCTCAAGCAGCAGGCGCAGTAACTTTAAATGTGGGTTTATTTATCAACAGCGTAATTAGCTTTTTGATTATTGCTGCGGCTATTTTTATGGTGGTAAAAGCCTTAAATTCGATGAAACGCAAAGCAGAAGAAGTGCCTGCCGCTCCTGCTGAGCCCAGTGAAGATATTTTGTTATTGCGCGAAATTCGCGATTCATTAAAAAACAAATAAGCATGATAAAAAAGCCCGATTAATTCGGGCTTTTTTATCATGCTTACCATTATTTATCTGGATTAGGTTTACATCGGATATACATGGTTAAATGGTTTAACGCATCATTACGTTCAGTATTGTGAATCGTATAACCATGTGAACAAACCGTTTGCGCTTTTTCTAAAGCCATTCTTTCACATGAGCCATAACAATGGCTTGCACTAATGCTTAAGATGTTGCCTTTAAGTGCATCGGCTTCAATAATATTGGTGGAAACGGTTGGTAGAGGATATGCACAGGCTTGTAAGAAAACCATGAAGCTAATAGCCAAAATAGTTTGTCGTTTCATCAACAATTCCTTGCTGGTTGAGTATCCATTTAATTCAGAACAACACGCAGAACAACGTTGTTAAGCTGTTCTGCGTGTTGAAACATTGTTAATTTTGCTTATTTTTTGCCGCCTTGACTGCCACTATTAGAGGAGCGACCTGAATTTGAGCCTGTTTGTGGTGGATTATTACCGCGACCACCTCCCGAAGGTTTGCCCGTAGTACTTGGCCAGTTAGGATTGCTGTTGCCTGTGTTATTTTTTGCCATAATGTTTACCTTTGTTCTAAAAATTAGGTTTACGAAAAGTTCGTATAAGGATAATATCCTTTAATTATCAACCACTACAATTCATAAAAATGGGTTTTTAGACCTATTTTTGGTTTAAATTCCCATATTTTTAGATTGGTAATAAATATGAAAGTGAATGACAAAATTCGCGCTTTACGCGAATATCATAACTGGTCGCAGGAAGATGTTGCGGAACGTATGAATATGTCTAAAAGCAGTTATTCGCGTTTAGAAAGAGAAGAAAGCAAATTAGATGTGGGAAAATTGCAGAAGTTGGCAGCAATTTTTCAAATTGATATTGCCGATTTGATTAAATCAGATGATAGCAAAGGCTTGGTTTGTTTGATTGCAGAGAATAATGGCAGTAATGCCAATTATTACAATGGTTCAGAAAATTTAATGAATGAGATTGAGCGTATCAAACAGGCTTTAACACATACGCAAGAATTGGTTCAATATAAAGACCAAATTATTGAACACCAAAAGAAACAAATTGCTTTGTTGGAACAATTATTGGCAGAAGCGAAACAATCTGAAGCGTAGATAACCAATAAATAGGTAAGACAAAAAATAGGTTGAATATGAATTCAACCTATTTTTTTATTACTGCAAACGCGGTATTTCTTGTTTGACCGCTTGTACAATATCCATGCCAAATAAGGCATTGACATCGGTTTCATCAAAAACATATTGTTCATGGCAAAAATCGCAGTCTATCGACACGCTGCCTTGTTCTGCCACAATTTCGCCCACTTCTTGCCCACCTAATAGCAATAACATATCGCTGACTTTTCCGCGTGAACAGGTACACGCAAATTCAATCGCATCAGGCTCAAACACACGCGGTGGGGTTTCGTGAAACAAGCGATAGAGCAGATGTTGTGCATCAAGGCTTAATAATTCTGATGATGTGGCGGTGCTGGCAAGGGTGCTGAAGTGATGCCATGTTTCATTATCCAGCTGTTCTTCGGGCAAACGTTGTAATAATAAGCCGCTAACGGTTTGGTCATCGGCAGCCAAGGTAATGTGGGTTTCTAATTGTTCAGAACGCTGCATATAGTGCATCAGCATTTCGGCAATGCTGCCGCCTTCTAAAGGAACCACCCCTTGCCAAGGTTCGCCATCATTGGGTTGCAAGGTAATCACAAAAATACCATTATTGCCTAATAAATCGCGTAAACCCTCGTCATCGTTGATTTCCGCCTGTTCGTCCCAACGGGCAGTGGCGCGACAAGTGTGGTTGGAGGTGGCTTCCACCACCAGCATTTTTAAACGTCCTTGCCCTTGTACTTGCACAATCAGTGTGCCTTCTATTTTTAAATTGCTGGATAATAAACTGCCTGCTGCCAATAATTCACCTAAGGCGCGGCGAATGGCAACAGGATAATGTTTACGCTGCACAATATGCTGCCAAACATCGGTGAGGCGAACGTGTAAGCCGCGTACAGGCTGATTATCAAAAATAAAACGGTAACGGCTATTGTTGTGAGCAGTCGATGAAGTCATGGTGATACTTTCTAATCAATAAGAAATAAGATTAGGCGAGAATATGGTGTTAAAACGCTTGAAATCAAGTTATTCTGTTGCACAGTGTGTCAATGCTAAAATCAGCGCTCATGGTATAACGTAAAGGATAAGATGATGTGCCAACTACTCGGCATGAATTGTAATACGCCTACTGATATTGTGTTTTCATTTGAGGGGTTTCGCCGCCGTGGTGGATTAACCGACCATCATGCCGATGGCTTTGGTATCGGTTTTTTTGAAGGCAAGGGCGTGCGCCTGTTTCATGATGACAAACCCAGCGCGGATTCGCCTGTGGCGGATTTGGTGAAAGCCTATCAAATTAAATCGGAAAACGTGATTGCCCATATTCGCAAAGCCACACAAGGGCAAACGTCTTTAGCCAATACGCATCCGTTTATGCGCGAGATGTGGGGCGAATATTGGTTGTTTGCCCATAATGGTCATTTAAAAAACTTTTTTCCTGCACAAGGCGGTTTTTATCGTGCAGTGGGCAACACCGATTCTGAACGCGCGTTTTGTTATATTTTGGAACAACTGCGCAACCGTTTTTCCGAACGCCCCGATGAAGCTGCTTTGTTTGCCGCGTTGGCAGAATTAACCGCAGAAATTCGCCAATATGGTTTGTTTAACTTTATGCTGTCTAATGGCGATTATTTATTTGCCCATGCCAGCACCTTGTTACACTATATTGTGCGAAAAGCGCCGTTTGGCGAAGCACATCTTTTAGATGATGATGTGAAGGTGGACTTTGCGGCAGTTACCACGCCTCATGATAAAGTTGCTGTGATTGCTACTTTGCCGCTCACGGTGAATGAACAATGGTCGCAGTTGGCAGTAAATGAATTGGTGATGTTTCATGAGGGCGATATTGTGCGCCGTGATGCCCCTGCTCAAGCGGTTTATATGAGTGCCGAAGAGGGCTTGGCGATTGCACGCGCGGTGGGGGTGAGTGCGTAATAGCATTTTTTCCACCTAATTGGCGCTTTACGTTACAATAAATACTTTATTCATGAGCATTTAACCCATGAAATGCCCTTTTTGTCAGCATCCTAATACGCAAGTGCTGGACTCGCGTTTTTTGGAAGAAGCCAACAGCATACGCCGCCGCCGCCGATGTTTGGCATGCGAGCAACGGTTTACCACATCGGAAACCTTAGACATTCGTTTGCCGATGATTATTAAAAGCAATGGCGAGCGTGTTCCGTATAATCCACATAAATTGCGCATCAGTTTAGAACGGGCTTTACATAAGCGTCCCTTTCAAGCCGATGATATTGAACGTTTGGTGGCGGTAATTGAACAGCGTTTGTATCAATTAGGCGATAAGGAAGTGCCTGCGAAGGTAGTGGGGGAAATGGCAATGGAAGCATTATTGGCAACCGACCAAGTGGCTTATGTGCGTTTTGCTTCGGTGTATAAAAGTTTTAATGATGTGTCGGAGTTTACGCAAGCCATCGCCACGTTGCCCCATGCGGAGGAAAACCCCTAAAATCGCTATTATTTTGTTATACTGCTTATTTTTTAGCACCCCTTTTATTCGGTTTAAACCCTCATTATTGACGACAAAAAGGCATGGTTCTTTGCTAAATATGTATGTAAAACATTCACATCATCACGGGATTTTGTTATGAATATGAAATTATTGGTTTGTGTGGCGGCTGCAACTTTGGGTTTGGGAGCGTGTGATTCTCAGCCTGCGACTTCTGTTGCCCCTGACAGCACCGCGCCTGCGGCTTCTGCTGCGGCAAGCAATGCACCTGCATCTGCGACAACAGCGCCTGCACCGAGTGAAGCGCAAGTTTTAACCAGTCGCGATAATGCCATTAGCTTATCGGTTAAAGGCAATTTCCAAGACCAAAGCAGCAATGCTGATTTGCTACCCGAAGGCTCAAGCGCAGAAAACATCACCTTATTGCAACAAGATGCGGTCAGTGATATTACGGCTTATGTGGAGAATTTGGGCAAGCCCAAAAAATCCGCCAAAGAATATTATGCTAATTTGAAACAACAATTAGAAAAAGCAATAGGTTTAACCGATGTGAAAATCGGTATTGCCACAGAAAATCGCATGGATTATTCGTTTACGCAAGAAAATGGTTTGAAAGAAAATTGTATTGCGATTTATAGCCCAGAGAGTTTATATAATGTGTGCGCCAGCAGCAGCACCGCCAGCGATGACCAACTGGCAGCCGTGTTGAAAGATGTGAAACTGGTTAAACCGATTCAATAAGTATGAATAAAAGCCAACCCGCTTGCGCTGTCGTAAGCGGGTATGTTTTCGCCTGTTAATAGGGCAGTGAACAAGCGGCTGGCGGCAGCAGTAACGGCAGGCGCAATCATAAAACCATGACGGAATAAGCCGTTGATTTCGATGATGCCTTGTTGTGTGTTAAACCGAATTTCGGGATTATGATGATGCAGCGTGGGGCGCAGATTGCTGGCGAGTTCTAAAATCTGTGCTTCTCCAAAAGCAGGATGGACGGCATAAAGTGCCGACAATAATTCTAAGCCCGAGCGCACGCTCACAGGTGCGGTGCTTTCGCTTTCTAATTGTGTTGCCCCAATAACAAACAGATGGTTTTCTTTGGGCGCAATATATAAGGGATAACGCGGATGCAGCAAACGCACAGGGCGATTGAGTGAAACTTCAGGTGCATACACCCGTGCCACTTCGCCCCGAATCCCCCGTAAACGGCTGCCTGCATATTGATGCCATGCTGCTTGTGCGCCAAAACCACGACAATCAATGACCCAATCAAATTGTTGCGCCAACTCAGCGCGGGTGAGGGTGTGCTGCCAATGACAACAAACATGATGTTGCTCTAAGGCGTCTGCTAAGGCTTGCAGCACTTGGCGGTTGTCTAATTGCCCTTCATCAGGCAGGAAATAGGCTTGGTGAAACCGTCCTGCTAATTGGGGTTCATGTTGGGCTAAATCAGCAGCCTGCCAAGTTGGCACCAGTATGCCTGCCATGCGCTGTAAATGTTGGCTAAACTGCGTGGCTAAGGGTTTATCTTGGCTGTGCCACACCACCAAGCTGCCATTTTGTTGCATAAACACCGCTTGCGGCAGTTGCGCCACTATCTCGCGCCACATCGGTAAACTTTGTTGTCCTAATTGAATGACTAAAGGGGTGGCTTCAATGGATTCAGCTAAGGGCGCAAGCATGGCAGCCGCAATATGCGCGGCAGCGTGTTCTCCTGCACGGCTGCCCTTATCAAATAAGGTAACAGATAACGATTGCTGGGCAAGTCGCCATGCCATCAAACGTCCTACTAAGCCCCCTCCTAATATTGCGATGCGTGCCATGTTTTTATCCTTAATGTTAATGGTTCAGTTGCGCCAATTTTGCCATGGCTAACAAGGGTAAACCAATTTGCCACAACATCAATAATAAACTTTGAATAATCGCTGTGCCATCGCGTTGTTTGATTGCCAACAACACCGCCACCATTGCCACCAAACCGCCCAGCAATAAAAACACCATTACCGAAAACGCTGCCATATCCACCGTTTGCCCATGTCGCCATAATAAAATCGAACCAACCACCGCCATAAAAGCAGCCAGATTACGATAAAGATAAGGTTGCAGCCAACGAGAAGAAGTCATCATGCGATTCATAAACCATAAAAAAACTCCGAATAGCTTAACACCATTCGGAATGAGACAAAACCTATTTATTCTCCATTATCCATATCGCTAATTATTTGTTTCAACGCTGCAATTTTCTGTTCAAAAGCCCTATCTAAAATGGGATTAGGTGAGTTGCTGGCGGTAGGAAACGGCTCGTGCTTGGGCGAAAAAGCTTGCACAAAAATTGTATCCTCACCAACCTTTTGATAGTGAATGACTTCTTATGAAGTGTCACCATTTGGATTGAATTCCAGTTTTATGGTTGGAACTGGCGTTGAACATTTTTTCCTGCGGTAGCTTGGTCCAGAGTGGTAATGCCAGCAATTCAATGTTTTGTATCTGATTGCGCTTGATAACTCCTTGCCAAAATCATCTTGCCAAGACGGTTTATTTTTTCCACGTAAATTAATATCTTTACTTACATGTTCAATAAAGTCACAAAACGCTTCACGTTCTTTTGCGTTCAAAAATTGGAGATCTTTAAAAAATAAGTTATTCAATTCTCCGTTGTTATATTTCTTCATTTGTTCGGCGATTTGCACTTTCATCAAGCGTCTCCAAACAAAGCACGGTAAATATCATCACGCGAATGTGTTTTGTCAAATGTGAATGCGACTTCTTGGTGTGTTTGGGTTATTTTTGCCAATTCATGATGATACATCGTGGCATAAAACTGGTTGGCAGACGACAAAGTTTGCTTACTCGTTTCAATAATTTGCTTAAACAGCGTGTGAATTTGATATGTGTCTTGCTCGTCTGTGAGCTTCTCCAATGTTTCTAACATCTTATCTAGCACAGCAAACTGTTTTGTGATGTTCTGAATGTCGTTGCGGATTTCAGTTAATTCGTTGACTTGAATTAAGTCTTTCAAATCATCATTCACAGCAATATCAGCTAACACAGACGAAAATAGTTGCAAGGCTTCGGGCAAACGCTGGAATTTTTGTGCAAATTCTGCACTCAAATGGCGATACAGTTCGCTAAACGCTGCTTTTTCGTTGGGCGTGAGTTTGCGCCGTGCTTCGCGGTTGGTGGGATAGTTTGCCAGTTTCTGAATAGATAATTCGGGGTCTATGTTTTGCACAGACTGGCTGTATGCGGTGGTTGGATCAGTTGCCAGCGCACCAGCGGTGGCTATCATGCTAGCAAATTTTTTGAGTGTTTGTCATACATTATCTTTATTCATAATGTTTAGATTGTATTATTCAATTGGTTACAAATTATAGCAAGGAATTTGGTGCATGGGTGTAGGCTGCTTTTTCCATTTCAGGTTGCCTAAAAAGCCACGCTAACCTTTTAAACTATCCAAATCCAACACGTTAATCGTTTGTCGGTTGCGGTACATCAGCACCATAATTGCCAAGCCAATCGCTCTTTTAGCTGCGGTGACGATCGGGACAAAAACACGGAAATCTGACCTGCCATGTTGTCCAAGTATTGCGAAAAGGCGATAAAGTTAGAGTTCACAGTCAGCAACATCAGTTCAATAGACATCAGTAACACCAATACGTTTTTACGGTTCATAATAAATGCCCATAGCACTGATGCCAAACAAAAGCGCAGTGGGTACCAAATAATACATCAGCGTAATCATGTCTTGTTCTCCATGTTTTCTAAACTTTCAGGCTGAGTTGTTGGGATGTGCACTTCGCTTTTCATTTCAACCAAGCGCATATGGTTTTGGCTTGCGTCCACTATCCAATTTTAAAACAAATTATTGGTAACATCGCCGCCTGTGTTGGTAGTGCGTTTTCTTTCAACTGGTGCAGGTGTGGGCGCGGCAGGTTTATTAATTGGTAAGACAGGTTTGGCTGCGGAAGGTGCAGGTTTGGCAGCAGGCGTGGTAGCTTTAGCAGCCGCTGCTGCCGCTTTAGGTTTTGCCACAGGTTTAACAGCAGAAGCACCGCCATCGCCTGCATCAATCTCAATCGCAGAACCTTCGGGCAACACTTCATCTTTGCGTGGTGCCACCACTTTCGGCACGATTTTTGGTTTGCTTAATGCGCCCGAGCCACTTAACCATGCAACTGAACTTAAGTTGCCACTTATCGCACCTTTTTGTTCACCGCAGGTTAAACAATTTAATGTACCTGTACGCGCTTTTAATACTGCATCAATTCGTTTGCTATTAATGCTTTTCTTATTG
>JBHADP010000142.1:0-16197 GCA_041855125.1 Neisseria sp.
AAAATCGCATTTAATAGGGGTTTAATAGGGGTAGGATTGCGATAAAAACGCTGTCTATACCCTAACCGCATCCAACCGCCAATCGCGCTAAAAAACGCGATTAGGCGGTTTTTTATTTTGGGGCGAATTGCGTGGCTTTTCGTCTGGAAGTTTATGCTGCCGTGTAACGCCAAAACGCTGGCAAAATGGGTACTTCTGATACAAAGTTTCCAAGGCAACGAGAACGAAAGATGACGTATGTAACCGTAAAACTCAACAATCAAACCGCGCCCACGTTTTCGCAACATGAAAACGCTCGCCAATTTACAGGCATTGCCCATAGCGGCAAGCCGTTTACGCAATATGGTACGCGCTATGTGGTAGATTTGGCGAATATCCAATTTAACGCCAAAACAGGCGTATTGCTAGAACACTCGCCCGACCGTAAATGCGGCGTGGGTCAATTAAGTGTTGGTACAGGCGGTTTGCAGATTGATGGCACATTGTTGTCCACCGAATTTGGTCAGCACGTTGCCAGTACCGCAGACGAAGGCTATCCGTGGGAATTGTCCGCCTATATTCAATCTGCCCGACAAGAGCAACTCAAAGATGGCGAAACAGTGGTAAACGGTCAAACTGTTGCCGCGCCGATTGTGATTTTGCGTGATTGCATGGTGCGCGAAGTGTCGTTTGTGGCGGTGGGTGCAGATGCCCATACCAATGCCGTGTTGTTGTCTGATGGAACGGAATTTAAACCCGATTTTCAACTCTCCAATCAACCTGAACAGGAAACCACCATGACCAAAGAAGAACAAGCCGAATTTGATGCTTTAAAAGCCAAAGTTACCGAACTGGAAGCCGAAAAAGCCAAATTGGAAAAAGAAAAAGCGGCTGCTGAAAAGAAAGCCAATGTGGATAAAAAATTATCCGCCGCAGGTTTTCAGGCTGCTGAAAATGGCTTTGACGGCATTGCGCCACAAACTTACAGCGTGTTGTTGTCGCTGGACGATGACCAAGCCGATGCGCTGATTGGCAATTTGAAATTGTCGGCTCAATCGCAAAGCAAACCGCCTTTGCCTGAAGCGTTTAAAACTGACCACCACGAACCAGCGCAATCAGGCGAAGTGAAATTGTCGGCGTTGGCGCAAGATGCGCTTGAACGTGCAAATCGCAAGTAAAGGGGCATATTTATGACAAAAACAGTAATGCAACATATCCCAATCAGCGCGTTGTTGGTGTCGGAGGCGTCGGCTGGCTCGCGTTTGAGTGTGCCAGCACCCGAAGGCACAAAAGCAGGAGAATTTGTTGAATACGCCTTGCGCGGTAAAAAATACATCGCACTGACCGATGAACGGCACGGCAAAGTATTGATTCAGCCGCACAACTGCGTGATGAGCCTAGCCAAAGTGAAATTGGCAGCTATTACCGAAGCTCGCACTAGCGTTGAGCAAATGCAGCAGGAAGATGATGCTTACGGCATTATTTATATTGATTCACCCATTGCCTAATTGATTTTAAAGGAAAATGTATGATTGATTTATCAAGCGAAAAAGATTTTGGCGTAGTGGCAATGACCGAGGCGATTAATGCACTACCACAACCTGAAACCATTTTGGGCAATTTAGGCTTGTTTGGTGAAAAAGGTGTGGAAAGCGTTGATGTCAAAATTGAAATGCGCGATGGCGAATTACGAGTACTGCCTAACAAGGCGCGTGGTTCTGCAGGCACAAAATTACATGAAAGTGAACGCAGTACAATTTTTGCAGAAACATTGCACATTCCAGCTGAAGATTTGGTTTTGGCAGACGATGTGCAAGGTGTACGCGAATTTGGCACAAACAAGCCACAAAGCGTTGTCGGTCGAGTAAATGACCGCTTGGAAGTAATGAAAAGCTCAATTGTTCACACGCAAGAGCATTTGCGTTTGGGTGCATTGGCGCATGGCAAAGTGTTTGATGCTGATGGTAAAAGCGTTTTGCTGGACGTGAATAAGGCGTTTGGCGTAGAACGCAAAAAAGTGCAACTGGATTTGACTTCTACAGGCGACCCATTACGCGATTTGGATAACTTGATTTTGACGGGCGCATCTGCTACGAAAAACACATTCCCTGTTAGCAAATGGTTGTTTATTGGTTCGCCCGATTTGATTTTGGATACTTTGCATCACAAAGGCGTAAAAGACATTTACAAACGCTGGGAAGACAAGGCTTCAGCATATTTGGATATTCCAAGCAAAAAATTCATTACCTTTGAACACAAAAACATCACGTTTGTGGCATACACCACACAATTTGTCGAATCGCAAGCTAATTTTGAAGAAGGCGAAGGTACGTTCTTACCGTACACGAAAGACGTGGCGCGTGAATATTTTGCACCATCGCCGTACAACGAAACAGTAAATACTTTGGGTCTTCCATATTACGCATCGCGCAAAGTTTACGGACACAATGAAGGCTGGGAATTGAAAGCATCGTCTAATCCGTTGCCGTTGATTGTGCGTCCACATTTGGTATTTGCGGTGCGTAAAAAATAATGGGTGATTTGGCTTTTTCGGTTGTTTCATCACAAGGAAAATTGGTTTCAGGCAGTATTATTCAGTTGCACGACCTTTTGCACCGCTTTGGCGAGCGTGAGTTAATCAATCTGACCGACCGCGCCACCAAAAGCGAGATTGTTGCCGATGTATTGCAAAAAGCCATTGATGACGCAGAAGCCGAAGTGTGGGGTTATTTGCGCGGTGCTGGATTTAATCAGCCATTTGCGACACCGCCACACGCGCTTGTGGTCAAAACGTGCGATGTGTGCCGTTGGTATTTGTATGAAAACGGCATTCCCGAAGTGGTGCAAAAGCGTTATGAAACTGCGATTGCATGGCTCAAAACCGTAATGAAAAATCCGTCTATGCTTGGATTTGATGCGGTTGGTGTGGCAACCGCACAAGTGAATGTGGGCATGGTGGTCATTGCCAACGAAGTGGAGACTTGGAAAGATGCTGACCGTACATTCTGACGAATTGGGCGAAGCTGGCAAAGTGCTGCAACAGCTTTCAGGCAGTCTGAAAAACACGCAGCCGCTGATGCGCAGTTTGGCAACTTTACTGAAAAACTCATCGCGCAAACGCTTTGAAACCAAAACCGCGCCCGATGGTACACCTTGGGCAGATTGGACGGATAGCACCAAACGCCGTTATGCCAAACCCATCTGGCGCACCAAGAATAAAAAGCGTTATTTGGCAGGATTGAAACCACGTCCGAAAGAACGTTTGATGCGTGATAGCTCGCGCCTGTTGCGTAGTTTAACGCGCCACGCCACCGCGCAAATGGCGCAAGTTGGCACAAACGTGCAATACGCGCCCTATCATCAATTTGGCACAAAACGCATGGTGGCTCGCCCGATGTTTGGCATTTCCGACCAAGACCGCGTGGATATTTTGGATTTGCTGGGCGAATTTGTGCGTCATCAATGGGAGAGCGCGACATGAGCAATATGTTTGCCGTATTACCGCATTTAAAAACGCGCTTGGAAACTGTCCCCCATGTATTGCGTGTTCAAAGCATTCAGGAATTGGCGCAATTATTGAATGAGCGCGAAATTCAGCCCGAAGACAATACCGTTTATGTCGGATTAGATGGCTGGAAGCCCCATGTTGCCAGCATCAATAATAAGCGACAAAAGCGCAAAACATTGTCATTTAGTGTGATTTTAGCCAAGCAATTTTATGGCGCGTTTGATGTGCCGCATGAAGATGTGGTGGTGGGCGAGATGTTGGACGCGATTTGTGGCGCATTACAAGGTTGGGAGCCTGTTGATGGGCAAGGCAAACCTACCATTGTTGCCCAGCCATTTGATGAAGTGCAAGCGGTAGAGCCGATGTTTTATGACAATTTCGCGCTGTATCCATTGCGTTTTGAAACCGAGATTTTATCAACTTATTCAGGAACATAATCATGCAAAAAGATGTAGATAATGGTTTATTGTTGGTCGGTACGGGTTATGTGCGTAACCGCCGCATTGCCAATGCCACCAAAGAAGCGATTGGCAACTTAATCACATTGAAATTAAAAGCCAATGCTGAAACAAAAAAACGCATTAGTCGCCAAAAAGAAAGCGCAGGCAGCGCGTTAGACAGCGTAACGATTAAAGATGCGACTGAAGTGTCTTTGAGTTCGGATACGTTTAACAAGCTGACGCTGGCGATGGCGTTGTCGGGTCAATCGGCGGAATTGTCGGCAGAAGCCAAAACGGTTACCGATGAAGTGGTGGAAGTGGTTAAAAAAGGCGTGTGGCTGGATTTGGCAAACCGTAATATTGATGCCAGCACCGTTGCCGTGAAAAACGATTCTGACCAACCTGTCGCCAAAGATGACATTGAAATCAATGAAACTTTGGGCTGGGTGCGCGTGAAAGAAAGTTGTGCGAATGTGAATGATAATTCAGCGATTGAAGTGTCATACAAAACCAAAGCAGGTGGCGGTATTCGCATTGAAGCTGGATCGGAAGATGATTATGACTTGGAATTTTGGCTAGACGGCTTTAACCGTGCCAGTCAGAAAAATTTTGTCTTGCATATTCCTAGCATGGTGGTTGCGCCAAGCGGTGAGATTGACTGGTTGGGCGATGAATATGCCAGCGCGGAATTTGCAGGTACGGCAGTATTAGCTGATGGCTTGAAACGCCCTTATTTTTACGAAGAATTTAACGCTTAATCCAGCGTTTCAGGCTGCCTGAAAGGGACTGCGCGTCCAGCGAATAGCTAACGCAACACCTTTTAGGCAGCTTTTTAAATGCCATTTAAACAAGGTTTAAAAAATGCAAAAAACCACCGCCTTAACCCGACAAAACCTAAAAATTTACGCCAGCCAACGCCTAACCGACACGCCAGACGGTGGCGGTATGATGACCAATGTTGCGCTAACTGGCGCGGACAACGAACTATTTGAGCCTGTGTCGGACGTGGATAGAACCATGGGCGCAGTGGACGCTCGCCTTGTCTATCCTGCTGTGTTACGCGATGACGCTGAAAAATTGCTTGGCGCAAATGTGATTGTGTCGCAGCCACCCGAAGCTGACAACACGTCTGTGTTGCTTGTGCCTGCCGACTATTTCGGACAAGAACGCGCCAGTATTATGCAGCGCATTGAAGCCTACCGAGTGCCGACCGTGCCAAACCGCATGACGCTGTTGGGTACGCAACTCAAAGGCAGCCGACAAGTTACCGTGTATCAAATGCCTAATGCCGCGCTGCCTGTGGTGGGTCAAGTATTGGCATTGCGTGTGATGGTCAATCAGCAGCCTGTTTACGATTTTATTCGCATTGAGCGGTTTACCCACAGCATTGAGACTTACGAAGACGGCAACGGCGAATTTCAACGCCGACAAATCAAAATCGTTACCCAGCAAGCCCTTGAACGCGACTTTGAAGGCGTGGAGCGTGTGAGCCGTAGCGAAGTGATTCCGCCTGCGCGTGTGTTGGATACACAAATCGCGGATAGCGCAAAGTACTACGGTATTAAGCCATTGGCTGCGCCTTTGTCTGCCAATTCCGCGAGTTTGATTGTCCCCAGTATTTACGAGCAACTTGTCCCTGTCTCTACGGTTGAGACGGCAATGGTGGACGATTGGGCGCAAGGGCGTGAAATGTGGATTGAAACCGCACCACGCCGTGAGGTGTATTCAGGTTATCGCGTGATGAATACTGGCAGTAGCCTATTTTTAGAAACGCCTGTGCTGCCCTTGTCTGTACAAATGGAAGGTTTTACCGACACAGGCACAGGCAGCCTGAAAGCCAACAACAGCGATGTGTTGCTCAATATTGATTACGCCAACGGTGTGATTAGCGGTTGGAACGGACAAGTGGTGCGTAGCGTGAGTGCCATTCCAGCCGTCAAAATTTACAACTACGCCTATTCAACCGCAATACCGATTGACGATACCAACATCGGCACGGTGTTTACGCCCGAACCGCTCCGTCCTGCGCCAGCGCGTGGGTCGGTGCAGGTGTCGTATATGGCGGCGCGTGAATGGTACACGCTCACCGATTGGGGCGACTACATTTTGCGCGACAGCACAGGCACGGCTCGTGGTGCGGTGTCCAAAAATGGCAGCGTGTCTATCAATTTACCTGTACAGCCCGATTCGGGTAGCAAAATCATTGTGTCGTGGTGTCCGCACGCGTTTTATCAGACGATTGACGAGCAAGACGCAGGCAACGTCATCGCACCACAAACTGTGTCGCCTGATTTCACGCTACCTGAAACCCCAATCCCCAATCTCAAACCCAACACGGTCAAATTGACGTGGGACGGTGGCAGCGCAAGAGATGACGGTCAAGGTGTGTTAGTCGGCGACTGCACAGGCACGGTTAATTATGCTGCTGGCGTGATTTATCCGCGCAATTTGGCAGCCCATACTGTGCAAATTACAGCGAAACAATATATCACTACCGCACAATCGCAATCAGTACAACCTGTGCTGGGTGCAACTGAGGTCGTGATTTTGGCTGATACATTGCAAGTAGGTAGTTTGAAATTAGCTTTGCATGTTCAGCGTGCCACCACTACAGGTTATCGCGCTTACGGCATCCCAGATTATATGCTTTATACAGGACGCTAAGGTCAAATCATGGAACGATATTTTACCCAAACCGATGTTGGTGCGATGGTGCTAACCGATAACGGCAACGGCAAACTCATGCACGGCAAAAAAATCCTTGTTAATAGCCATATTGACTATGGCACAGGCGAAATTCGTATTGCAAACGCAGATTTATCAGGTGAAATGGTTGAGCCACAATACAGTGATTTCAAAATCACACTTAGCGCGTTGGCAGCCTACACCCACATAGATAGTGTCCGTACTGCCAGCGTTTCCATCACAGCAGTAAAAGGGTCAATGTCATACATTATGTCCCCAGATACACGTGATGTTGCAAAAACCACCGAAACAGGTTGGTTTACTTACGATATTTTGCAAGATAAACCCAGTCCATGCGCGGCATTACTCAATAGTTGGGTGTTTGAGATTGGCGGTGTGCGAACCATTGAACGCAATGGCGTGTTGTATCAAAACTGGAATACCGCAGACGGCACAGGCAAAGTGGTCGGTAGTTTGGACGTTTCAGGCAGCCTGAAACTCAACGGCATTGCGCTGACGCAGCAGCCTGAAATCAAAATCTTGCAGGGTGTGTTTGTGAATGGCGATTATCAAGTGAAGCAGTTTTTCGGTCGCACCGAGCTTGCGCCTGTGAAACCGCAAAGTTTTACCGCTTATGCCGAGCATGGCGGACAAACGCTCACAGGTAAAGCCCAAGCCGATGAAACGCTTTCAGGCAGCCTGAACGGCAAAATTGAAACCGCGACAGGCTATTTTGAGATTGTTGCGCCTAATCCGATTGCGCCAGATTCGTTGCGCTACAACGCGGTATCGCAATCCACCGTGCCGCTGGACAGCACGATTATCGGCATTAACGCCAACCGCTTGCCGTTGGACGGCAAAGTCCCTGTATTTCGCAAAGGCGACATGATTGTGATTGGTAACACCCACACGCAAGATATTGGCAGCGCACACATAGCAGGACAAATCATTGATTTACAACGTAAAAATATTGACAGATTGTGTGTGTTAGACGCAAATGGCACACATATCAACGCCGAATTGTATGACGCGGATTTGAAAGCTGGGCGTTTGACGTGGGCGACACCGTTGGATTTATCGCCCTACAAAATGCCTTTGAAAACTAAACAGATTTGGGAAGAAGAAAACCGCGTTACCGATGTAGATTTGGTTTCAGGCAGCCTGAAATTACAATTCGGGGTAAGTCGTGATTTTCCGTTGGAAAACACGTTTGTCAGCAGCGCAATCATTGGCAGCAATATGGAAGTTCGTGCCACACAGCCATTTTCACAGCAAGCATGGACGCAAGTTTGGCAAGACACGCGCATTGGCGACCCGATTTTGGCAAACATCAACGTAGCCGATTACCCAATGGTATTGACCAGCGATGGTGCAATTACCGAGCGTTGGCTGATTAAATTTACCAACACCACGCAATTTCAGCTTTTTGGCGAACGCTTGGGTTTGGTGGCGGAAAGCGATATTCACACCGAGCTTGCACCACTTAATCCTGCCACGAAAAAGCCGTATTTCAGGCTACCTGCGTTGGCGTTTGGCGGTGGATTCGCAACTCAAAACTGCGTGCGGTTTAACACAGTGGGTACGCCATTACCTGTGTGGGTAGTGCGAGCGGTGCAGCCGTCCGCAAACCGCGAAATCCAACGAGACGGTTTTGCGCTATGTTTGCGTGGTAATGCGATTGAATTAAATCGTTAATTTTAAAGGATTTAAACAAATGTTTCAACCCTATCAACCTACTATTACGCCAGTTAAAGTTTATCGTGCCAGTGATATTGGTGCGCCACAATTAAAAGCCGAAACAGGTAGCCTGAAAACCTTACTAAAAACTTGCCTAGTCAATGGCTATGGCGAAGGCGCAAACCGTAAAGAACCAGCTGGCTGGAAAATCACTGATGAAACCGCCAATGATGCCATTTTTTATAGTGATTACACCTATGATATTGGTTTGAAAGTGGAAAATAGCACAGTAAGTTATGTGAATGCTTATATGGTGGGTGGCGAGCAGTTTGTGACCAGTATGAATTACGCCAATAAAGCATATGACAACTTTGCCTACGGTCACAGTTATGCTCGCGCCAATTGGTTGCTGGTGGCATGTGATAAAGGTTTTATGCTGGTGCTGCCTGAAAACAATTTAAAATCACAGATTTTGTATTTCGGCAGAATTTATGGAATCTACGAAGATTCGGGAAATATCGCTTATATCAACACATCGAATGGTGGCGTAACAAGTTGGGATAACGGTACATTTGATAATGAAAATTACACGGTTCTACAAATAGTGCGGTCACAATGGCGCGATGGTGGCACTTCGGCATTGGCTGCTGTGGGTTGCAAGGTTTTATCGCCATTTAGCAGTACTGCTGTTGCTTATCCCGATGCTTTGTATCAAAACACTACCGCTAGTGCGATAGTCTATGTTGAGAAAAATGGCGCGGTACGCGGTACATTACCTGCGTTGTTTTGGTGTTATCACAATTTGCAAAATGTCGTGAACGAATTGGATTGGGTAGAAATGGCAGATGGGCAGCAATACATTAAACTCAATTTACACGATGGTGGCGCAGCAACACATTGTTTTGTATTGAATATACAAGAATGGGTGCTGTGATGATTTTAGCGCATCAAAAATTGCTCAATGTTGGCGCAATATTTCACGGCAGAGCTTATATCGCTGGCGAAGGCGATGGCATTGTCAGCATTAAAGGCTTGCCTGTGGCGAGGCAAGTGGTGGCGTTGGAGCAAGACACGCTCACTGTTGCAGCCAAAACGTGGAGTTTTCCTGATGGTGGTTATGTATTGCCCAATCTTGACCCTGATAAACAATATATTGTGATGGCGTATGACCACACAGGTGATTACGAACCTGTGGCGTATAGCCATATTAGCCCTTATTTGCGTTATTAGTTATGCAAAACAATCAATTAGCCTTAACTTTCCGCTATTTGCGCCGCGAAATTCAGGCTGCTAATCGTTTGGCGTTGCGGTTTGGCGAACAGGGCGAAGTTGCCCCCGACACGCCCACCAATCCCGACACGCCCACGCAGCCTGAAAACCGCCACATCGCTATCGGCATGGATGTTTACGCGCAAACCAGCAGCAAAAGCAGCCTGAATATTTGCTTGTCGGCAAATCATTTTGCGCGACCGTTGGCGTTTGATTATGTGGCGCATGATGTTGATGTGATTAAGATTTCAAGCTGCCTGAATGTGCAATCGGAGCTTTTGCTGCTGCTGGACAATTCGCATTCAATTCGTTGGCAAAGCGCGCCTGAACTTTCAGGCTGCCTGAAAACACCGATTGCCCACGCGATTGAGTTGTCGCAAAGCAGCTTAACGCATTGGCAAACAAGCGAAAAACAACATGGTTGCGCGGACGTGGCAATTAGCGAAATGGCGCGGCAATCCAATTGCGCCGACACGTCAATCACGGGTTCAGGCAGCCTGAAAAATTGCACGGCTTGGGCATACGCTGGCGGTGCGGTCAAATCGTGCCAACGCACAAACGTGGGCGTTGCGCCCCAAGCTCCGTGCGAATGGTATCCGATTATCTTGCCGCCACCCGAAAGCGACAACAAACGACCGTGTGGCGAAAAGCCAGCGTCCAACAGCTTGCCACTCAATTTGTCGCGCCACAAAGTGCCGTATGACCCACGAATGTTGCCGTTGCCGTTGAGCTGCAATCGTGATTTTAAGCAAATTCCACCGTTGGTTACTTATATGATTGTGAACAAGATTTCTGCGAAGTCGGGCGATTTGGTTTTAAATCTGCTATCCGCCAGCGCAAAAGCCGATATGAACGGCTATTGTTGGCTGTGTGATGTCGCCTTGCCGCCCGATGATTTTAATGCTTTGAAAATGCAACAAAATGCAGGACAAGAAACCGTAATTGAATTGCAAATCAATCAAGATGTGTTTGTTTTTATGGCGGAAAATGTCAGCGATAACCGCCAATTCGCTCAACGCAGCTACACGATTTCAGGGCGCAGCTTGACCGCGAAACTTGGTGCGGATTATGCACTTAATCGCGGTGGCGTGATTGAGCAGGATTTGTACGCCAGCCAAATCGCGCAACAGCAGCTTGCCAACACAGGCTTTACGGTGGAGTGGAATGCGGTAGATTGGTTAATTCCGTCAGGCACTTACACCTTGACCGACAAAACGCCGATTGCGGTATTGCAAGATTTGGCGACAGCTTGCGGCGCGTTTGTGTATTCGCACCCAGCCGAGCGAAAATTGTTTGTGTTGCCGCGTTGGCGCGTGGCAGCGTGGAATGTGGCGACCGCTAGTCCTGCTTTAACCGTACCGAGCAATGTGATTGTGCAGATTAGCGGTTCAGCCAGCGTGCAAACGCAATGCCACGGCGTGATGATTATCGGCACAAGCCAAAACGCCAAAGGCGCAAATGTCAGACGGAGCGGTACAGACGGCTTGCCCGAAGCGTCCGCCAAAAGCCATGTGGTGTACACAGACTATATGGTATGCGAAGCCGCAGCAATCGCGGCATTGAGCGAAACAGGCACACACAAAACCGAAACGGTTACGCTGCCCGTTTCCCGAAAATACAATTTGCCAATCGCCGAAATTGGGCGCGTGTGGCAGTTTGTGGAAAACGGGAACTCGTGGAATGCGGTGGTTCAGGGTGTGTCAATCCGTGTCGCTGTGGAAAAAGACGTGCCAGTCGTTAAGCAAACCGTAACCACAGATAGATATTTAGGTACATAAAATGAATGTGTTACAACAATTTAACGCCATTTTTAAGCGCGAAAAACGAGCGGTTGCCAAGCTTGTTGTACAAAATCCTGACGGTAGTTGGGAAGCGCGAACATCAAGCGGCAATCAGCCAATCCGTCTAATTGGTCAAGGCTACACTGTTGGTCAAACTGTGTTTTATGATGTCATCACCCGCAAAATTTTAGAAGTTGCGCCTGATGTGATAGTAGTGGATTTGATAGTTTAAAATACATTTAAATGGTATTTAAAAGACTGTTTTGTTTGGAAGTATTACATGGATTTAATACATGATTCAACATAGATAATCTGCTAATTTACAAATTGTTTTTAAATTATGGCAGATAGTACTATCCAAGCAGGTATCCAAATCAGCGCAGATGTGCAAGGTGCAAATAATATCAACCGCTTATCTCAAATAATCAGAGAAGCAAGCGGTGAGACATCAGATTTGACAGTGCAAGCAGAAAAATTACAACAACAATGGCAAGAATCACAGGCTAATCAAGCCTTAATTGTGCATTATCGCAGCCTGAAATCCGCATTAGCTGACAATCGAACCGAAATTGCGCAAACTGAACAGCAAATGCGCCAACTCAACGCGCAAATGCAAAATGGTGCAACCAAAGAGCAGGAAAAAGAATACAAAAAACTGCAAAACCAATTAGCGCAACTCAATCAACAAAAAAGAAATTTATTAAACACTTTGCGTGATACCAGTGCGCAAATGAATCAAGTTGGCATAAGTACCAAAAATTTAGCAGAAAAACAAAAACAATTTGCGGCACAAGCCAATCAAGCTGAACAAGAACTCAAGCAACTTAGCCAAGAAGCACAAAGATTACAGCAAATTGCCCAAGCCAAAGCAGTTTTAGGCTTAGATGTGGACGACCACGCTCGCCAAGAAATCAATCAGCTTAATCAAGCATATGAGGAACTAAAAAATAATGGAGGCTTAACTAAAGCAGAATTGGCACGCGCCACACAAGCCTATCAAGCCAAGCTGAAAGAATTAAATGGAGCGTTAGAACAATCAGGTCATCAAATGACCCCACTTGCTAGCAGTATCGGCAAAATTGGTTTAGCCACAGCAGGTGCGGTTGGCGGTTTAATGAGTTTGCAACAAGGTTTAACCGATGTGTTAAACGCCACGAAAGAATACCAAGCCATTGCCACACGCTTTACTTATGCGTTTGGCAGTGCGGAAGAAGGCGCAAAGCAACTGGCATTTGTGCGCAATGAAGCAAATCGCTTGGGCTTGGAAATGATGGGCGCAGCCAATGGTTATGCTCAATTTGCTGCTGCCGCAAAAGACTTAAACATCAGTACTGAACAGACGCAATCCATTTTCAAAGGCGTGGCATCGGCAGCAGCCACTATGGGCTTGTCTGCCGAAGATGCAAATGGCGTGTTCTTGGCTTTGTCGCAAATCGCAGGCAAAGGCAAAGTGAGTATGGAAGAGTTGCGTGGGCAACTGGGCGAGCGTCTAGCCCCTGCTATGTCTATTGCCGCGCAAGCTATGGGCGTTACCACCGCCGAATTGGAAAAAATGGTGGAAAACGGTTTGGCTGCCGAAACCTTTTTGCCGCGTTTTGGTGCGGCATTGGAACAGGCGTTTGGTGCAGACGCAGCAACCAATGTAGAAAGTTTGAGCGGTCAAATAAACTTATTGAAAAACAGTTACAACGAGTTTTTGATTAAGTTGGGCGAAGGTGGTGTGGGTCAAGCCACGATTGCGGTTTTAAAAGATATTGGCGCGGCACTAGAAGCAGCACAAGCCAAATTTGACGAATTTATGAAATCAGAAGATGGCTTACTGTTGCAGCAAAGTTTATCGCAAATTTGGGGTTTGCTGAAACAAATCGGCACGACGATTGTTGATGTATTCCACATTGTTCAAGACATTTTTAGTGATGTTTCGGGTATTTTGACTGAATCGGGGCGCGAAATTGGCATTATTCAAAGCTTGTTGACTGGTGTGAATTTGACCGTGGCAGCTTTACATGATGGCTTTCAAGGCGTTGGTATTGTGATTAATTTGCTTTCTGGTGCAACCAAAAGCTTGCTGTCCAGTATGCTAAACACAATGAGCCAATTTACGTTTGGTAGCTGGAGCGCAAAGTTAAAACAAGAATCGCAAGAAATGCGCGAAGAAGCCGATAAAAATTATCAGGCAGCGCATGAATCTGCAATGAACTTTGAAAGTCAAATTGGCAAAACCATTGACAAAATGGCACAAAATGCCAGTCAAGTAAAGCAAGTTTATGACAATGCCCATTATGCCGCCAAAGCATCTATTGATGAAACCGCCAAAGCTGAAGCCAAAGCACAAGAATTAAGCCAAGCATACAAAGACGCACAAACTGCTGCAACCAGTTTTGGTTTAGATATGCGAGCAGCAATGAATGAGCCAACACCTGCAATTGCTGAAATGCTAAGTAATTTAGATAAATTAGTGCTTGGTTTTGATGATTTGAGACAACAAGGTGTGAATACTGGCGTTTTGATTCAGCAAGCAGTTAGCAAAATGATTGATACGGCTGCCAATCAAGCCGATATTGACGCGCTGAAAGTACAGATTCAGACATTGGGCGAATCAGGTAAATTGTCGGCTGATGCCGTTGCCAATGCGTTTGGGGCAGTTGATGTCAAAATGGCGGAAATTACAGAGCAAACTAGCCCACTTGCTGTGGCATTTAAAACATTGGGCGTAATTAGTCAATCAACAGCAGAATTGCAATTGCGTCAAGCCGAAACCGCATTAAAAACCATTGAGCGCAGCGGACAGGCAACTGAACACGCATTGATACAAGCACGCAACAAAGTGCAAGAATTAAAAGATGCACTTGACCCAACCGAACAAGCATTTGAACGCTTGGGTATCAAAACCAAAGAAGCTATGCGCGTTAGTGCAGAGCAAATGCGCAAAGATTTTGAGTTGGTGGAACACAGTGGCGAAGCTACATCAAGCAGTTTGAAGGAAAAATTCGCGCAGGTGGCAGCAGAAATGTTGGCAAGTGGTGATGTACAACAACAAGCGTGGGTTAAATCTAAAGCTGCAGCGTATGATTATACGGTAACTGTAGACAGCACAGGTAAAGCCGCTTTGCAATCTGCTGCCGAAACCAAAGCCGCATCTGAGCAAAAAGTAGCGGCGCATAAGCAAGAAGCTGCCGCAGCTGAGCAAGCTGCCCATGCGCAAACTCAAGCGCAAGAAAAAACCCAAACAGCAATCAATACCACCACTAGCGCAATCAAAACGCAAAGAGGGTGGTTAGCAGATACAACGGTTACTGCTGCTAACTGGTTTCGTAAATCCGCTGGCGGCATACAAACTTGGATTCGCTTAATGGTGCAATCTATCCGTTTGTATAAAGATATTGATAGAGCAATTGAGCAAGTCAATATCGGTATGGCAACGGGCGAAAATCTGGCACAAGCATTAGCAAAGGCGGAATCATTAGCAGCCAGTCATGCATCTGTATTGGGTAAACAAACGTTAGATAAGCTCCGTAAAGCGATTGATGATGCAAAAAACAAAATGCGTGAATTGGCAGAAGAAGCGCAGAACGCACGCCTAGAAACTGAAAAAGAACTGTTACGCGCTGAAGGCAAAGAGGACGAAGTAGCAAGAATTGAATTACAAGAGCGTATTAATGCCTTACGTGAAAAGCAACAAAAAGCACGTAATCAAGGCAATACACGAGCAGTTGATGATTATGAAAAGGCAATTGATAACATCAACCGAGCTGCACAAACCCAACAACAGCGCGAACAACGCGAGCGCGAAGAGCAGCTGCGCGAAGAAGCGCAACGTCAGCGTGAATTGGAACAACAGCAGCGTGAGCGCGAAGAGCAGCAGCGCGCTGCTTTTCAGAAAACCTCAAATGTGAGCGTGAAGGTAAACACAAACGAGTTGGCAGATTTATTGGCAGCACGTGATGAAAAAGTGGCTAATCAAGCAGTTAGTAAATTATTTAATGGTTTAAAGGAAGCTGCATCGCAGCAACGTTGAAAAGGATAAGTGCAAATGAATTTGCAATTAAAGCGCAATGATACGCTGGAAACAATTGAATTGCCGCAAGATTTGCGCTGGATTGACGAACATGATTGGCAAGCAGTTTTACAAACACAACCTGAACGCACACTTTCAGGCAGCCAAATCATTCAGCAAGGCGTGAAACAAGCAGGTCGCCCAATCACATTGTCTGCCGATAACGTGTGGATTTCGCTTGCCACGGTTCGCAAATTGCGCGATTGGACGGACATTCCCGAACTCAAAATGACCTACACCCACTACGATGGGCGTGTGTTTAATGTGATTTTTGCATTGCATGAGCAAGCAATTAAAGCCGAACCTGTACATTTTACTACGCCTGAACAAGCTAATGAACATTACATCGCTACTATTAAGCTGCTAACAATAGCATGATTGTGGTTTAGCATAAACTCCATTTAATAAATATTTAAATGGAGTTTAATTAATGCAAAAGCTGACGCAAATTTCATATTTATTGCGATGCAAAAGCCAGCGCAAAATAACGCAAAAGCCAGCGCAATTTTACATCACGCTGCTTGTGAAGATAGGTTTGAACATTGGGCAGGGGAGAGCCTGCTTGATGGTTTAATCTTCTGATTGTGGGGTGATATTTTGCTGGAGGCTTTGTGTGAGCCCATTAATATCACCGCCATTTAAGCCCAATTCTTTGAGTAAACCATCAACTAACGGGGCTTGGCTGCGATAGCGCAATGCGCTGTTGACCATTTGGTCGGCAAGATTATGGGCTGGGGGAGATTCATTGCCTGTGCTGTTGCCATGAAAACCACCCAAGCCATTAACTTGTAATATTTTAAT
>JBHADP010000143.1:0-4169 GCA_041855125.1 Neisseria sp.
CAGCGAACAAATCCCATTTGACAAACTTTCAGGCAGCATCGGAATCACACGGCGCGGAAAATACACACTCGTACCGCGCTGATACGCATCATCATCTATCGCATCATGAGGACGCACATAATGGCTCACATCCGCAATCGCCACCACCAAACGATAATTACGCCCTATTTTTTCAGCATACACCGCATCATCAAAATCGCGTGCCGTTTCCCCATCAATCGTCATCAAAGGCATCTCGCGCAAATCTTTCCGTCCTTTACGGTCGGTGGCGCGTACCTTATCAGGAATGTTGGCTGCTGCTTGCACACAGGCTTCACTAAACTGATAAGGCAACTGATGTTTGCGAACAGCAATCTCAATTTCCATTCCACTATCCGCATAATCACCCAACACCTCCGTTAATCTGGCAACTGCCAAACGCTGCCCATCGGGATAGCTCACCATCTCCGCCACCACCACTTGCCCTGCTTGCGGTTGCAAAGCAGTAATTGAATCGGGTTCAAGTAAAATAGGTTGGCTCAAACGCTTATCTTCTGCCGCTAAAATCGCCACACCCCGTTCCCAATAAAAACGCCCTACCACTTGCTTATGAGCGCGTTCCAGCACATCCAACACCTGCCCTTCAGAACGACCACGGTAATCCTTACCCGCAGGGCGCACCGTTACCATATCACCGTGCATCAAACCCCGCATTTGTCGCTCATGCAGCACAAAATCCCCTTGACACGCCTGCTTATCCAATGGCACAGCAAAACCAAAACCATCTTTATGCGCTTCAACCCGACATTTCACCAATGCCAATTTCTTCGCCACACAAACCGCACCACGGCGATTAATCAACACCTGCCCATCACGCGCCATCGCCTTAATGCGTCGCTCAAAAAAATCATATTCCCCTGTTGTAATTGATAATTTTTCCGCCAACTCTGCCACTTGCAAAGGTCGCTTCTCTTGCTCCAAAAGCGCCATAATCCATTCACGGCTAGGCAATGGGCTTTCATAACATTGACGCTCCCGTTCCAAAAAAGGATCACGTTCTCGTAAACTTAAATTTTTAGAATTTTTTTTCATCTTAATATTGACAATCTTTCGTTAAAATATATAATGCACATCTTCTGTTTAGACAACACTTTAACCTAAAGCAGAAATTAAAGCAAAGCCCAGATGGCGGAATTGGTAGACGCGCCAGCTTCAGGTGCTGGTATCCTCACGGGTGTGGAAGTTCGAGTCTTCTTCTGGGCACCAAATACGCAAAAACAGCTCAATTAGAGCTGTTTTTTTACGCCTATTACCGTCTCATACCATCAACCACAATTCCCACTCAATAAGGCTTGCAGCCCAATTAACCTTGTTCCCTTAGCTGTCTTTTTTCTTAATATCATCTATCACCATCTGATTCAATCGCCCCCCCCCAATGGGGGTATATTTTGGAAGACTTTCTATTTGATTGAGTATGGTCAAATAATTTCTGACTTGATATCAAATCAAATACCATAAAAAACTTCAAAAGAATTTAAACGAAAAAAGCTAAGTTTTAAAAAAACCTAGCTTTTTTAATTGAATTTAAACGCTTACAAAAGCATTTAAAATAGTAATTGGCGGAAAGGAAGGGATTCGAACCCTCGATACGCTATTCACGTATACACGCTTTCCAGGCGTGCGACTTCAACCACTCATCCACCTTTCCAAAGGAAGCGAAATTATACGGATTTTTGTTAGTCTCCGCAAGACAGGCGCTATTGTGCTAATAATTGCTTCCAACGTGCCACTTGATAACGCACTTGCTCAGGTGCTGTACCGCCTAAATGGTTACGCGCATTCAAGCTGCCTTCAGGGGTTAATACCTGATACACATCATCGGCAACTAAATCACTGAATCCTTGTAAAACTGCCAATGGCAATTCGCTTAAATCCACGCCTTGTTCATCTGCATAACGTACGGCTTGTGCAACAACTTCATGGCTATCACGAAATGGCATGCCTTTTTTCACCAAGTAGTCTGCCAAATCGGTGGCGGTAGCAAAACCTTGCATCACGGCTGCACGCATATTGTCAGGCTTCACGGTTACTCCGCGCATCATATCGGCATAGATGCGTAAGGTATCAATTAAGGTATCAACTGTATCAAATAAGGGTTCTTTATCTTCTTGGTTGTCTTTATTGTAGGCGAGAGGCTGAGATTTCATCAGCATCATCAAACCTGTTAGATGTCCAATTACGCGCCCTGATTTGCCACGCACCAATTCAGGTACATCAGGGTTTTTCTTTTGTGGCATGATGGAAGAACCTGTACAGAAACGGTCGGCAATATCAATAAAGCCAAAACGTGGACTCATCCATAAAATTAATTCTTCACTCAAACGGCTTAAATGCACCATCACCAAGCTCGCAGCGGCAGTAAATTCAAGCGCAAAATCTCGGTCAGACACGGCATCAAGAGAGTTTTGGCAAATTTGTTCAAAACCCAATAATTCTGCGGTGATTTCACGTTGAATAGGATAAGTTGTGCCTGCTAGAGCGGCTGAACCCAAGGGCATACGGTTCACACGTTTACGGCAATCTACCATGCGCTCATGGTCGCGCCCCAACATTTCTACATACGCCAACATGTGATGTCCAAAGCTCACCGGTTGGGCAACTTGTAAATGGGTAAACCCCGGCATCACCACCTCAGCATGCTGCTCTGCCAAATCTACTAATGCGGCTTGTAAATCACGAATCAAGTCTTGAATGGTGCTGATTTCATCGCGCAGCCACAGGCGAATATCGGTTGCCACTTGGTCGTTACGGCTGCGCCCTGTGTGAAGGCGTTTGCCTGCATCGCCGATTTTATCCGTCAAGCGGCGCTCAATATTCATGTGTACATCTTCTAAATCAAGCGACCATTCGAGTGTGCCTTTGGTAATATCCTCAAGGATTTCTTGCATGCCTTGTTGTATTGCCACAACATCATCTTCACTCAATACGCCTGATTGTTGTAACATACGGGCGTGTGCTAAGGAGCCTTGAATGTCCCATTTGGCGAGCCGTTTGTCAAAATCTATCGAGCCAGTATATTTTTTTACTAATTCTGAAACGGGTTCATTAAACCGTCCCGACCAAGTTTTGTTATCATTCATATTCTTTCCTTAATTGATTGCTCATTTGTGGCATAAATTGAAGTTTTATTTTAAAAAATACCCTAATTTATAATAAATAGAGTTATTCATGACTATTATACGTCAAATGCAGTCCTTATTTGCAGTACCCGATATGCGGAATTTTGGTACGGTTTCGCGAATTGTGATTTCTACTGTGGTTGGCATTTTATTGCTACCGTTACTCAGCAATCCTTCTGTATCTTATCAAATGGCAGTATTAGAAATTGCCAGCTGGGCATTGCCTACTTTATTGGTGGTGGGCATTACAAGCTATTTTACCAGCCATAAGTTAGCGGCTTTATCTTATGGTGTGCCATTGGTATTGGTGCTGAATTTTGTAAAATTTGCAGTGGTGGATTATGTGATACTGGGCGAGCGCGAGCATTTTTTCCAACATGCTTGTATTTATTTTACCTTTGCCTTGTTTATGATGTATGTAGAAGCCAATCGCCGTCAACGTTTATCGCCTTCGCTATCAGAAGCGCGGTTGAGCGCATTAACAGCGCGTATTCGTCCGCATTTTTTGTTCAATAGCTTAAACGCTGCCATCAGTTTAATTCGTTTGCGCCCTTATGATGCGGAAACCTTGCTAGAAAATTTGGCAAACTTGTTTCGCGCTCAATTACGCGATGCCTCGCAAAGCAGCACTTTAGGGCAAGAAATCGAATGGGCGCAAGAATATATTGCCATTGAACAAATTCGCATGGGACAAACGCGGGTACAAGTGATGTGGCATCATAACGCGCCCGATGATGCCGAAACGCCGCATTTATTGTTACAGCCTTTATTAGAAAACGCGGTGTTTCATGGCATTGAATCCACGCATCGCCCCGGTTGCATTGTAG
Source organism: Neisseria sp. (assembly GCA_041855125.1). Classification (GTDB taxonomy): domain Bacteria; phylum Pseudomonadota; class Gammaproteobacteria; order Burkholderiales; family Neisseriaceae; genus Neisseria. The sequence goes on from JBHADP010000143.1 coordinate 3,986, forward strand.
TGCAAACCACTTTACAACGGCATTGGATTTATATTCGCATTGAAAATCCGTATATTCCGCCAGAAAGCACAGAAAATGCCAAACCCCATAAAGGCAATTCAATGGCATTGCGTAATTTAAAAGAGCGTTTGGCATTGATGTATGATAATGATGCCACCGTTAAATTACAGCAATTAGATGGCAC
>JBHADP010000144.1:0-18047 GCA_041855125.1 Neisseria sp.
AAGCTCGCACCTTTCGTTCTGGTTGTTTTTTCCAATTGAGAATGGTGGTTTTGCTGATACCAAATTCTAAACTTAATGCACGGTAGGTTTCTCCTGATTGAAGTTTAGCAAGTATCATCTGTCGGTAGTCTTTTGAATATGCCATAGTGGTAATATTGTATCATGTTTTAGGTTCGGTTGGTATAGAAGCAACACATACACGTCATTAATCCAATAAAAAACAGGTAAGGTTTCAATCCTTACCTGTTTTTTATTTGCAACTACTTAATATAGTTGAATATTGCTCTTGATATTAGTGGTGTTATGTTCGTCATCATGTGGGTCTTGTGGCACATTAGGTGCGTGTTGAGCATCATCTAACATGTTATCCAAATCTTGACCAGGTTCAGAGACGGTATCGCCAATATTAATATTGGTGGTGCTTTCTAGGATGATAGCAGAAGCTAAATGATCGCTAACACGATACACCATCGCTAAGCCCACTTCTTCAGCAGGGATAGAGACATATTTTACGGTACTGCGTCTGCCTTTGGGACCATCTTCTAAATCCACGCGCGTTTGACGGCTGCGTTTGTAGATGCTTAATACAGTGCCTTTTTCCAAGCCGTCTAATACCCCTTTGTTGAGGGTAACGGTTTGGAATTGTCCTGATTCGCTGATGCCATCAAATAGGGAAACGATTTTGCCATCAATATGTTGACTCGGTGCGTGAGGCATCATATTGAAGCGGTCTTCATCTTCTTCCAATTTGAGCAGGAAATCGCCTTTGCGAATTTCAGAAACCGCTTCTTCAATGACCATAGGTTGGGCGGTTTCTGTGGGAACTTTTACTAAAGGATGCAGGCGGGTGTAGTATTGATTGTCTTTGAGCTGCTCGGCATCTTGTTGGCTGCGTGAATCCAGCGCGCTATTGGTGTGTGGCAAGGTGCTAACGATGCCACTAAATACCACTTCTTGTCCCAAATATTTTTTGGTTTCAGGGTCGGTGATGTCTTTACGAGCGCGGTAAACCAGATAGCGACCTGGTTCGGTAATGCCATAAGCGTAAACGCGATCGCCTTTGCTAAACAACATGCGGTTGTCTGGGCCATCAATGAGGCGCGGAGCATTTTGCGTGTTTTGTTGTGGAATCACTTGTGGATGCTGCATAAACATGCGGTAGAAATCCACATCAACCGCTTGTATGCCATAGCCTGAAGAAACTTCACGCACACGAGGGGTGAGTTTGATGGTAGGAATTCCGCCTTCATAAGTGTTGGCGCGATATGCGCTTGAACGGCTGCTGCCCCCTTCGATGCTGAGACGAGGTTGCCCGTTAACATAGCGCAACACCAGCACTTGCCCAGGGTAGATTTTATTGGGATTGCGGATTTGACCGCGATTGGCACCCCATAAACGGTTCCATTGCCATGGGTGTTGGAGGTAGCGTTTGGAAATTTTCCATAAAGTATCGCCCTGTTTTACGGTATAACGGGCGGGTGCGTCTGGACGGACTTTGATTGAGGCAGCAAGCGTTGGAGCAGAAATTACTAAGCTTGCAGCGCAAAGCATGGTTATAATACGCTGTTGCATGACATTCCCCTTGAAATTATTCACACTGTCATCATTAAATTAGTATGGGCAGGCTGATGTCTGCCCGCATTCAGATGAAATATTTTACCACCGTTTGCTAATAACATCATAGCAAAACCCATATCTACCCCATTACTTGAGATAAACGAAGATGGCTTTATTAAATATTTTGCAATACCCCGACGAGCGTTTGCATACTGTTGCTCAATCTGTGGCAAAGATTGATGAGCGGATTCAAACTTTGATTCAGGATATGTTTGAAACCATGTATGAGGCGCGTGGCATTGGCTTGGCGGCAACGCAGGTTGATGTGCATGAGCGCATTGTGGTGATGGATTTGAGCGAGGAAAAGAATGAACCGCGTGTGTTTATTAATCCTGTGATTACGCATAAAAATGGTGAAACTACTTATGAGGAAGGTTGTTTGTCTGTACCTGGTATTTATGACACGGTAACGCGGGCAGAACAGGTAACGGTGGAAGCCTTGAATGAGAAGGGCGAGTCGTTTACTTTGGAAGCCGATGGTTTGTTGGCGATTTGTATTCAACATGAGCTGGACCATTTGATGGGTAAGGTGTTTGTGGAGCATTTATCGCAATTAAAACAAAATCGTATTAAAACGAAGTTGAAAAAACGTCAGAAGCATAATTTGTAAATGTGGCAGGGGTGGATATGAGAGTGATTTTTGTAGGTACGCCTGATTTTGCCGCACAGGCATTACAGGCGATTGCCGCCGCAGGTTTTGAGATTCCTTTGGTGCTTACACAGCCAGATAGACCGAAAGGGCGTGGAATGCAGTTGCAGCCTTCGCCTGTGAAACAAGCTGCGTTGGCGTTGGGCTTAACGGTGGCGCAGCCATCTAGTTTGCGCCATGAGGAGGTACAGGCATTATTGGCAGCGCAACAAGCTGATGTGATGGTGGTGGCGGCTTATGGGTTGATTTTGCCTGAAGCGGTGTTGAATTTACCGAAATATGGTTGTTTGAATATTCATGCGTCTTTGTTGCCACGTTGGCGGGGGGCAGCACCGATTCAACGGGCGATTGAGGCGGGTGATGCGGAAACGGGTGTGTGTATCATGCAAATGGATGTGGGCTTGGATACGGGCGATGTGATTAGTGAGCATCGTTATGTGATTCAGCCGCATGATACGGCTCATGAAGTGCACAATGCGTTGGCACAATTAGGCGCACAAGCGATTGTTGCTGATTTGCAACAGTTGGCACAAACGGGGCAGTTAAAACGTACGCCACAGCCTGAAATCGGGGTAACTTATGCTCAAAAGTTGAGCAAGGAAGAAGCCAAGATTGATTGGCAAGAGTCGGCTCGGGTGATTGAGCGCAAAATTCGGGCTTTTAATCCTGTGCCAACGGCTTGGTTTGATTATCAGGGCAAGTTGGTGAAGGTGTGGCGTGCGGAAGTGGTGTCGCAGGGTGGACAGGCAGGCGAGGTGTTGGCTTGTTCGGCAGAAGGTTTGGTGGTGGCGTGTGGTGATGAGGCGTTACGGATTGTGGAATTGCAGCCAGCAGGCAGTAAACGGATGCCGATTGCGGCGTTTGTGGCAGGACATTCGATTGCAGTAGGAACGGTGTTATGAGTTTGGATCGTGTGCAGATATTGGCAGCGCAAACGATGGTGGCGGTGGAACAGGGCAAGAATTTGCAAGATGTTTTGACGGCATTGTGGGCGAAACAGTCTGATTTGCTGGCATCGGAAAAAGGTGCATTGCAAGATATGGCGTATGGTTGTCAGCGTTATTTGGGCAGCTTGCGTTTTATGTTGGGTAAGATGTTGGATAAACCCATTAAAGAAGCTGAAGTGGAAAGTTTGTTGTTGGTTGCTTTGTATCAGCTCAATTACACGCGCAATGCACCGTATGCGGTGGTCAATGAGGCGGTGGAAGCCATGGCGAAAATGGGTAAAGGACGCTTGCGCTCGTTTACTAATGCGATTTTGCGCCGTTTTTTGCGGGAAAAAGAGAAGTTAAACGCGCAATGTAAGTATGATGAGGTGGCAAAATTTAATTTTCCGCTATGGTGGATACATTATTTAACGCAGCATTATCCGCAACATTGGCACAATATTTTAACTGCCAGCCAAGCGCACCCGCCTTTGACGGTGCGGGTAAACCGCCGTTATGCAGATGCTGCGCGTTATGTGGCAGTATTAGCGGAGGCAGGGATAAGCGCCAAGCCGTTAGACGATTATGCGGTGAAATTAAGCGATGCCATTCCTGTGCAACAATTACCTTGGTTTGCTGAGGGTGGTGTGTCGGTGCAGGATTGGGGCGCACAACAAGCAGGATATATATTGAATCCTCAAGAGGGTGAACGGATTTTAGATGCGTGTGCTGCCCCCGGTGGAAAAACGGGGCATTTATTGGAATTGGCAGATTGCGAGGTTACGGCGTTAGACATTGATGCTACTCGTTTGGCGCGGGTGCAAAGCAATTTAGACCGTTTAAACTTAACTGCTGCGGCTTTGCATTGTGCCAACGCACAAGATTGGGCTTCGTGGTATGATGGCAAACCTTTTGATGCCATATTGGCTGATGTGCCGTGTACCGCTTCGGGTGTGGTAAAACGCAATCCCGATATTAAATGGCTGCGTCGTCCCACCGATGCGCGTAAAACGGCACAACAGCAGCAGGCTTTATTAGATGCTTTATGGCAAGTTTTAAAACCCAATGGTCGTATGTTATTGGCGACTTGTTCCATCTTCGATGAAGAAAATGGGCAACAATTACAAGCCTTTCTCGCCCGCCATGCGGATGCGCGTTGCATAGAATCGCGGCTATTGCTTCCCAATCAAAACCAAGATGGCTTTTATTACGCACTTATTCAAAAACAGTAAAACGATATGGTTTACTTTTGTCCTTTTGTTGCTGAGCCCCTTATGGGCGGCAGCAGAAGGCATTGGTATTACCCGCTCAACGGCAGTGCTGACCAGCAATGGGCAGTTGGCGGTGAGCAGTCGTTTTAAAACTGAATTACCCGACCAATTAAAACAAGCCTTGCAACAAGGCGTGCCACTTTATTTCACTTTAAGTTATCAGCTTTCTGCGCCTTCGGTGGTGGCTTATAAATGGCGTTTGAGCCAGTTAGTGAGCCATGAAAACAGCGTGTCTTATAAATTATCGTTTCATCCTTTAACCAATCGTTATCGCGTTACGGTGGGGACGTTTTCCAGCGAATTTAGCAGTTTGGAAACAGCTTTGCGTGGGATTGGAGCGATTGCAAATTGGCGTGTACTGCCGTCTGGCACATTGAAAAATATGGCAACAAAAGATGTGAAAGCAGAAATTCGGCTCACGTTAAGCGTTTCACAATTACCCAAGCCGTTTCAAATTAATGCCCTCACGGCTAAAGATTGGCAACTGGATTCAGGTTGGAAATCCCTCACCATCACTAAAGGTTAAACCATGCGTTTATATTTAATTTTATTTGGTTTAATCTCGATGAGCTTGTTATATGCCCTGACGGTTGCCACGCGCAATGATAGTCAATTAACCGATTATTTTTGGTGGATGATTGCGGCGTGTGGCTTATTGATTGCCTTATTGTTGGTGATGTTGTTGCGTTATACATGGCTGCTGTTTCGTAATAGCCGTCATAATATGCTGGGTTCACGCATCACGCGCCGTTTGGCGTTTATGTTTACCTTAGTGGCGGTGTTGCCCAGCTTGTTTTTATTTGGCGTATCGGCACAATTTATTTCATACAGCATCAATTCATGGTTTGGTAACGATACCGCACAAGCCTTAGACAGCAGCTTGGATTTAAGTAAATCAGCATTAAATTTAGCATTAGATAACAGCGTGCGCCGTGCCAAAGCCATACAAGCAGAAATGATAGGGGCAGATGCCTTGCAACAAGATATGACAGGCATCTTGCAACAAAGTGAACGCAAAAAAGGCTTTAACCAACTGAGTGTTTACAATCTTCATACCCATCAAATTCTCAATAGCTATAATCCTGCCCGCCTTCCTGCGCCACAGCTCGATCCCGAAACCCGCGCCAGCTTATTGAGCCATCAGCAAACAAAAGGGGTGGAAAACATCAATGGCACTTTATATGCCCAAGGTTGGCTGTTATTGCCCACCGTGCAACAACAAGCCCAAGCCCTGTTTTTCCGCCAAGCCATTCCTGCCAATGTGGCGCGTGATGCGACCTTAATCGAAGCAGCACGCAGCAAATATGCTGAATTAAGCTATGCCCAACAAGGTTTACAAACCTTCTTTTTGATTACATTATTAGCTGCCACCCTCTTAGCCATTATGTTGGCATTGGTGATTGCCTTATATTTTGCCCGCCGTTTCTTAGAGCCTATCTTATCTTTGGCAGAGGGGGCAAAAGCAGTGGCACAAGGCGATTTTAGCCAACGCCGCCCCATTTATCGCCAAGACGAATTAGGGCATCTTACCGAGTTGTTTAACCACATGACCGAGCAGCTAAGCATTGCCCAACAAGCCAGCGAGCAAAACCGCTTACAACAAGAAGCAGCGCGCCATTATCTCGAAACCGTGTTAAACAGCATTACCGCAGGCGTGGTTACCCTAGATGAACAAGGTTGCCTCAATACCTATAACCACAGCGCAGAAACCATTTTAGGCGTGCCATTGGCAAGCTTATTAGGCAGTAACTGGCATCATTGGGCGCAGCAAACGCCCCAAAATGCCTTATTAGCCGAATTGTTTCAAGCCATTTTAGATACCCGTGATGATGAACAAACCATTCAAACCACGTATTCAGGCAGCGATGAAGCGCGTATCCTATTAGCCAAAGCCATGCCCTTGCCTGAAGACAATGGTAAAGGCACGGTGCTGGTGTTTGACGATGTTACCGCCTTAGTCCACGCCCAAAAAGAAGCCGCATGGGGCGAAGTAGCCAAACGCTTGGCACATGAAATCCGCAATCCCCTCACCCCCATACAATTATCCGCAGAACGCTTGGCATGGAAACTACAAGACAAGCTCAACGAACAAGATGCCCAAATCCTTATGCGTTCTACCGATACCATCGTAAAACAAGTGGCGGCGATGAAAGAAATGGTAGAGGCGTTCCGCAATTATGCACGCGCGCCTGCCCTAAAATTAACCAAACTCAACCTAAACCAAATTATTGAAGAAGTTTTACTGCTATATGAAAGCAGTTCATGTACATTTACTGCCAATTTAAGTAATATAACGTTATTCATTTCGGCTGATGCAGGTGCCATGCGCCAAGTGTTGCATAACATCTTAAAAAACGCTGCCGAAGCAGCCGAATCGGATGCCACCCCAGAAGTACACATCATCACCCAACAACAAGGCGACCATGCCTTATTAACCGTGTACAATAATGGCAAAAATTTCAGCAAAGACATGCTGCTCCATGCTTTTGAACCCTATGTAACCGATAAAGCAACCGGCACAGGATTGGGCTTACCAGTGGTGAAAAAAATCATTGAGGAACATGGCGGTCGCATCAATTTAAGCAACCCCAACACGGGCGGCGCATGCGTAAAAATTACTTTACCCCTATTGGCAGAACAGAATGAGAAGTAGCGACATCTTAATCGTAGACGATGAAATCGGTATCCGAGATTTATTATCAGACATCTTACAAGATGAAGGATACACCGTAACTTTAGCTGAAAATGCTGAAGAAGCGCGTCAGTTGCGTAATCAAATCCGCCCTGCAATGGTATTGCTCGACATTTGGATGCCTGATTGCGATGGCATTACTTTGCTTAAAGAATGGGCAAAAAATGGGCAGCTCAATATGCCTGTGGTGATGATGAGCGGTCATGCCAGCATCGATACAGCAGTGGAAGCCACCAAAATTGGCGCAATGGACTTTTTAGAAAAACCCATTGCGCTGAAAAAACTGCTCAGCACCGTGGATAGAGCCTTAAAATATGGCGAGATGCAAGCGGCTTCCAGTTTATCGTTAGACAAATTGGGCAATAGCCCTGCCATTCAAGAATTAAATCAACAGCTTGAAGTGGTGGTCAAACAAAATGAAGCGGTTTTGCTCACAGGCGAAGCAGGTTCACCTTTTGAACTGGTGGCGCGTTATTTCCATAAAAACAATACCCCTTGGATAGAACCCAGCAAAACCGAGCATATCGTAGATATTCCCATGGATTTGCTGCACAAAGCGGCAGGTGGTGTGTTGTATTTAAATGACATAGCCCAATACAGTAAAAACATTCAACAAGGTATTGCATTTTTATTAAGCAAAGCCGACCGCCAAAATGTACGCATTATTTGTGCATGCAGTCGCCCTTTAGATGAATTGCTGCAAAACCCCAATCAAGACAGCAAATTGATTAACACATTGGCAGGTTTAAGCGTGGCGATTCCGCCTTTGCGTAACCAGCCTGATGATATCGTGTTTTTAGTGGGCAAAATCGCCACCGAATTGGCAGAAACCCAAAAAATCCCTGTGGTGAAATTCAGCACAGCCGCCTTAAATATTTTGCGCCAATATGAATGGCCGGGTAATTTTGACCAATTACGCAATGTGGTGAAAAATTTAGCCTTAACTTGCGAGGGAGAAGAAGTGGGCGATGCAGCAGTAACTGCCTTATTGGGACAATTTGGCAGCGTGCCATCGGCTGAAACAGTGGGCGGTTTTAACTTTAATATGCCTTTGCGTGAATTGCGGGAAGAATTGGAACGGCGTTATTTTGAATACCATATCGCGCAAGAGGGGCAAAACATGAGCCGTGTGGCGCAAAAAGTGGGTTTGGAGCGCACCCATTTGTATCGCAAATTAAAACAACTGGGCATTAATTTTTCACGACGCCAAAGCAAATTAGACGAAATCGGCGAATAACATAAACGGTCTGGCTTAACCAGACCGTTTTTTTGTATTGTGATGCCACATAGTGAAGATACAACGTGAAAATTATGCCCATGCGATTATGGGCAAGAAGCCTGATGTTCATCTCACGTTTTTTTATGCGAGTTGCCCAAAACGGCGGCGGAAATATACCAACGCAGGCGCAGTGGTAGTTTTGCCATCGTGTACCGCAATTTCATGAATTTCCACCAGTAATACCCAATGTGTGCCTACTTCACTTTGTTGCACAATATTACCATGTAAATGGGCTAATGCCCCTTCCACTTGTAATTGTCCGCTCTTACCACGATGCCAAATGTGGTATTCAAAACGCTCTTCTGGTGATAGGGCGGTCATGCCTGCAAAGTGTTCAGCAATATCTTGTTGTTCTGCCGCCAATACGTTGATACACAAGCTGCGGTTTGCCAATAATATCGGCACAATCGCCGATTGGCGGTTAATGCACAACATGACGGTGGGCGGTTCATCAGTAACAGAGGCAACGGCTGTCATGGTAATGCCATAGCGACCTGCCGCGCCATCGGTGGTAATCACATGAACACCTGCCGCACACGCAGCCATGGCATCACGAAAGGTGGCTTGTAAGGATTCAATGGTCATGAGTGGATTTAGTCTAATGGGGCGTTTAAGTTGCTTAATTCAGCTAAAAGGCTACGCAGTTGTTCGATTTTGTCTTTGGATAACACGCGCTCAATCGCATCGTAACGTTCATCCACGCGGTTACAAGTGTCGATATACAGTTGTTTGCCCGTGTCGGTGAGCTTGAGGAAGACGCGACGTTGGTCGTTGGAAGGCTTGAGGCGTACCAATAAATCCATTTTTTCTAAACGGGTGAGGATGCCGGTTAAGCTGGGGCGCAGAATGCAGGCTTTGTTGGCTAAATCTTGGAAATCTAAGGTGCCGTTTTCTGCTAATAAACGCACGATACGCCATTGTTGTTCGGTGATGCCTGCATCGTTCAAAATGGGGCGGAAGTGAGTCATCAGGGCTTCACGCGCTTGAATCAGGCTGATGTTGATAGAGGCATGTTTAGAAGGAATGTTCATTTTTTAACCGTCCTTGTGAAAAATGGTTAATCAAGCATGGTGAAGCGATAGTGAATGATTTGTTTAAATTTGAATAAATAATAGGGCGTTTGAGAATGATGTGCAACTGTTATTTAGCGGTGGCGTGTAGATATTGGGTTAGGGGGTGTGAGTGATGGAGTAAACCCACACGAGCAAAGAGGTCGAGCAAGGCTAAAAAGGCATCGTGCATCAGTTGTTCTTGACACATGGCTTCGCTCAGTTCGGTAATGTCCATCAGGAGAAATTCAGCCACTTCGCCATCTTGGTTGATGGGTTGGATAGAGTGGGGTAAGACGAGGTCGAAGATGTGTAAGCATTCATGGTGTAAACCGCGCGCAACGGTGCGTAAACTGGTGCGGCGGCTGTGGCAAGATAAAGGCTGTAAGAGGGTTTCGGGCAAGCCTGCTTCTTCCCAACCTTCGCGTATCATGGCTTGTTGTACGCTCTCGCCGCTGCTGATGCCTCCACCCACGAGGTTATCCAGTTTGTTGGGGTCAACGGCTTTGTGGGGGCTGCGCCGTCCTATCCAAAAACGCCAACCTTGTGGGGTGTGGGTGATGCCGTTGAGATGAATGGCATGGCTGTGTAAACCTAAAGGGCGAAAGGCGGAACGCTCTAGGGTAAATAAGAGATGCTGGTGTGGGTCGTAAACATCAAAGGTTTCGTTGCGCCAACCATGGAAGAGTCCGCTATCGTGCCAATGGCGCGCCAGTTGTTGGAGGGCTTGTCCCATGTCTTGCCAGTTGGCGGTGGTTAGGTGTAAGCCGTGGGTGTCGGTGTGTTGGGTGTGTTGCCAGTCTTGGCTAAGCTGCTGTTGCCATTTGGTGTTTAAATAGCCCAGTTGTATGCCGTTGAGCCATAAAGGTTGCCATGCTTGCGCTTGAAAACGGAAGTTTTGTTGCAGAATATGCCAAAAAGCATCGTGTAGGGCAGGGCTTAGTGGGTGCGAAAATTGGGGCAACATGGCAGTATTCCTCAGCAAAGGGGTGAATCGGCAACAGGGTGTGTGGGCAAATACACATCAAAACGGGTGCTTTTGCCATGATATTGGTAAGCAGGTGCGGTATGCGCTAAATATTCCCCTAAGCGTGGGCGTTTGACGACCACACGTTTTTTTGCCAGCATTTGAGCCGTTGCCAACAATAATGCCTCGTCTGGTGTGCTGGCATTGCCCACTAAGTCATGAAAATACGCCATTTCTTTTTTTACGGCGGCTGATTTTTGTCGCATGGGATACATGGGGTCAAGATAGACCACATCGGGGCGAGGGTGTTGGGTGGCGTAAAGTGGCATGTGTTGCGTGGCATCACCTGTGATTAATTGAATACGGGCAACAATATCGGCAGTATCGGCACATTTTGCTGCACGCGCCAAGCCATCTGCCAGCAAACACGCAACCACAGGATGTTGCTCAAACACCGTAACCTGTAAACCCAAACTGGCTAATACAAACGCATCACGTCCTAAGCCCCCTGTTGCATCCCATATAACAGGCTGACTGGTATGATTCACTGCACGGGCAATCAATTCTCCGCCGCCTTGTGTGCGCCGATGATGAGCGCTGCCACTCACAAAGTCCACCCGCACTTGCCCTTTTTCGTCTGCTTTGCATAATGCCACGCCTGCATCGTTAACCCATAGATATAAACCCGTGGTGGGCAAGGTGGATACTATTTGGAAAACAGCAGGGTTTTCGTCAAAGGGCAAAGCAGAATCTGCCAGATAAACAGGAAAAGCCATGATTAATAGACGATGCGATTAACAGGCAAAGCGTGAATTTGATTATTGATTAAAGCAAACCACCAATAAGCGCGGCGATTGGCATTGTCTTTATCGGTTACACGGCAAAATGCAAAAGCAACATTGCGAATACAACTAAAATGATGTGGCTGCCAATGTTGTGGTAAGACAGCTTTCCATTGAGCGACTTCGTTTGCGTTGGCTGCAACCAAACGACACGTTCCTGTGCCACGGCAAACAGGTTGCCAAGCGCCATCGCCTTGTTTACCGTCCATCACCCATTGTCCATTTTCTTGCAAGGTAAAACGCATTTTTGAGGGAGTAGGGCGTTCTTGTTGATTCAGTAAAACATAATCGCCCGCATCTTGGCGGTCAAGTGCATAAGCAGGCAGAGCTGCACATGTGATGAGACTCAGGATAAACGCAGTAGATTTCATCAAATTTCCTTTTCGGTTGAAACCCCGCCATTGATAGCGGATCATTCAAACAGGAGGGGCGTAACCCCTTCTGTTTCAGGGCAACACTTGATGTGTTGTCCTGTGTGTTGAAACATAACATATCCTTGTTTATTCAATATGTAGGCGTTCCATACGATAACGCATAGAACGGAAGCTCACCCCCAATAACTTGGCAGCTTGGGTACGGTTAAAGCGTGTGATTTGTAAGGCTTGTTCGATGATAGAGCGTTCCACAATATCCAAGTATTCCTGAATTTGGGTTTCACCGGGCACAAAAGAGGGCAAACCTTCTAATTGTAAGGGTGGATATGAGGTATCTTCTACCGCTTCGGTGGGGTGTGCTGTGCTGGCAGATAGATGGTTGGGCACATTTCGCATGGCAGCAATATCTGAGCTGCGCGGATAATGGCTGGCATTGATTTGTAAATCATCAATTTGAATCACATTGCCCACAGTTAAAGCGATGGCGCGTTCCAAAATATTTTCTAATTCACGGAAGTTACCAGGGTAGCTATAACTTAATAAGGCTTCTTGTGCTTTCGGGCTTAATTTATAACCACCTGCCATATCATTGCGGTATTTATTGAGTAAACGCATGATTAAGCTGCCCAAGTCTTCACGCATTTCACGCAAAGGCGGCATGGGAAGCGTTACCACGTTTAAACGATAATATAAGTCTTGCCGAAATGCGCCCGATTCCACTAAGGCTTCTAAGTTTTTATGTGTGGCACAAATAATGCGCACATCTACCATCACTTCTTTGGGGTCGCCAATACGGCGCACGGCTTTTTCTTGAATGGCGCGTAACAGCTTCACTTGCATGGCAAGTGGTAGGTCGGCAACTTCATCAAGGAATAAGGTACCGCCGTGAGCGTGTTGGAAAAAGCCCATACGGTCTTGGTCTGCACCCGTAAAACTGCCTTTTTTATAACCAAAAAACTCACTTTCCATTAAGTTTTCAGGAATTGCACCGCAGTTTACTGCGATAAAAGGCTGGTCGGCACGCGGTGATAATTCGTGAATACTGCGAGCAGCTTGTTCTTTACCACTACCCGATTCACCTGAAATATAAACGGCTACATTGCTGTTTGCCAAACGGCGCACCAAATGGCGCACCTCTACCATTTGTGGCGATTGCCCTAATAAACGGGGCAAATCGGGGTCGCCCACCAATTCATCGGTGGGGGCAACACTGGCAGCATGGGAAATGGGAGCGTGGTTAGACAACGAATCGGCACTTTTAAAGCGTTCGCGTAAAGAACTCAAACCACTGGGTACACTCATGGGTTGGTCGATGCTGCCTGTTTTGCGTGTAGGCATTGGGGCAGGACGAGGGGACGATAAGGGTGCCGCAGCAGGCATGGGCTTGGCTGCGGTAACAGCAGGCTTGGTCGCAGTTTCAACCTGAGCCGGGGCGCGTACCACTTCCTCCGGCTCATTCACCTTTACCGCAGATTTTACTAATGAACGCAGTTGCGATAAGGTGATGGGTTTTTGCAGATAATCAAATGCACCTGATTTTAAGGCTTCTACGGCTTGGTCGGCATTACCAAAAGCGGTAATCACGGCAACAGGGGTGTCGAGCATCAATTCATTGATGTATTGCACCACTTCCAAGCCCGAACCATCAGGCATACGCATATCGGTTAGCACCAGCGAATAATCGCGTTCGTCTAACTTACTTTTTGCATCTTCTACACCAACTGCGGTTTCAACCCGTAACCCCATTTTCATTAGGGTCATTTCCATCAGGTCGCGAATATCCGCTTCATCATCTACCACCAAAACGGGGTCATGCAGGCTGTTGGACATCATTATTCTCATCTCTTAATAAAATCAGTTCAAAACCATTCATTTCAGGATGGTAATGCAGTTGCCCCATATTGGCGTGTGCCAATTCACGAGCAACATACAAGCCCAAACCTGTCCCCGTTTTTTCGGTGGTATAGAATGGCTCAAACAAACGGTTGCGCACATCGGGGGGCACACCCGAACCATTGTCTGCCACCACAATTGAAATATGCAATTTGCCACTGGGGCGGATTAACACCGTGATGGCTTTTTCATCTTGTCGACTGTGTCGCCAAGCATTGTTACATAAGTTCCACATAATTTGTTGAACGTGCATGGGGTCGGCAAGCGCACTTAAATTTTTGCCGTCCATATTCATGCGAATACACCCAATGGCATTGGGATTATTGAGGGTAAATTCTTGTTTAAACGACAGCCAAAATTTCATTAAATTAATGTTTTCTCGGCTCACATTGTCTTTCTTATTCAGCATCGACACATCTTCCAACATTTTATCAATGCGCTGAATATTGCTGTCGATAATGCCATGCAGCTTAACAGACATGGGGTCTTCAATGCCTTCTTGCAATAAGTCATTAGCATGACGAATAGCTGACATGGGATTACGAATTTCATGTGCCAAATTGGCGGTTAATTGTCCTAAAGACATCAGTTTGGTAGACATTGCTTCTGCTGCCACTTCTCGCAATGAGCGCACAAACAACATTAAAAGCTGTGTTTCCTCTTGAATCAAAGGAACGGCGCGCACATGCATGGAATGTTGATATAAATGAATATCGGTTTCAAAAGGTTTATCGGGATTGTATTTCCACCGTGTTACCAATTCGGTAAACACAGTTTCGGAGCGTTCAATCATCAAACTAGGGAAGTATACCTTAGCTTGCTTATTAAATAACCATACTCGTTGTTCCACATCAATCACCACCACCGCTTCTTGTACCCGTTGCAACACAATTTGGTTTAAACCGCGTACACGGTCAAATGCGCGGCGGTGTTTTTCGGCAGATTCGGTGGCATCTTTCAGATACGATGCACTATACGACACCAGCATGGCAACCACATACGATGCACCAATCAACATGGTGGCAGAACCAATCACATGCCCTTCGCCTGTGGGAAATTTTAATGTTAGCTGCCCATGCATAAACATGGTAACCAAAATCAAGGCAGAAGTATAAGAGGCATAGAGCAGGGGATAACGACCATAACTGAGCAAACATGAAGTTGCCACAAAAGGCAAAACTAAAATACCAAAGCCCGTGCTGATACCGCCTGCTAAATACACAAACAGCATAATCATGGTGATATCAAATACCGCACTGGCATTGGGTAAATCGCTGCTTTCTTGTTGTTGCCATTCGGGTTTAAAGAGTGAAAAAATAATCGCAATGGCATACACCGTTGTCCACATATAAAACGGTGTATCTGCCATGATTTTTTTGACTTCACTCACTTCTGCGTTGACGGCAATTAAGTGAAACATCAACAAAGATAAAACAATCGTAATACGCGCGATATTAATTAACCAAGGCACACGATCTACTTGATCTTCCCAATCTTTCCTAGAAAACAAAGACTTTTTTTCCACGTTTATTCTCACTATCGTTATATAGAATGGCGCACTTTTTTGCCCAAGCTGCCCCTTTAAAACAGCTTGAATCGGGCAAAAAAATGAGGGTATGGCAATAGCAATATTGTATTGCTAATTAAGCAAGCATACCAGTTGGCTGACTCAAATTGAAGCAATAATGCTGTGAATATTGCCGTTTATATCTAACAATTTGCCTTTTCGACCGCGCTTATTTTCAATATCTTGAATCCGCAAACAGTCTTGATGAGTCGCACCGCGTTTACCTGTGTGTTTAATGATATATTCAGGCGTATGGATAAGCGCGATGTGCGTGAGTGCGGTGCCTTCATTAAGATTGATTAATTGTAAACCGCGCCCTTTAGGCATGACTTTAAGTTCGCCTAAGGTAAATGCCAACAAACGTTTATCACTGCTTGCCAATACCACTTTGCAATCAGGATTGATTAATGCCACTTGGAACACGGCAAGCGGTGGCAAAACTTTTTCGCCTGCTTCTAAAGTCATCACCACCTTGCCTGCTTTCACGCGCCCTGTCATATCGGCAAATTTAGCAATAAAGCCATAGCCACCGCTGTTACTTAATAAATAATGTTGTTCAGGTAAAGCGGTGAGAATGGCAACAATCTCGGCGTTATTTTGCAATTCAATCAGCGATGTTATCGGCACACCATCGCCACGCCCTTTAGGAATTTCAGCCGCATCAATGGTATAGGTGCGCCCCATGCTGTCTAACACCACCAGCGACCAAATACTGCGTCCTTCTAATACTTGTTTTAAGCCATCGCCTTCTTTAAAACTGATTTGGCTTAAATCCAAACCATGTCCCACACGGCTGCGTATCCAGCCTTTTTCTGACAAGATGATGGTAAGCGGTTCATCGGTGGTGGTTTGAGTGAGTGTGGCGCGTTCGGCTGCTTCCACTAAAGTGCGGCGAGGGTCGCCAAATTGTTTTTTATCCGCTTGCATCTCTTTGATAATCAGCTTGCGTTTGGCGGTATCATCGCTTAATACATGATTGAGACCATCGCGTTCTTCTTGTAAAGCATGGCGTTCTTTTTCCAGCTTAAAGCCTTCCAAACGTGCCAACTGACGCAAACGGATTTCTAAAATATCATCGGCTTGAATTTCACTTAAACCAAATGCTGCCATTAACTCGGCTTTCGGTTCATCGGATTCACGGATTACCTTAATCACAGCATCAATATGCAGAAAAACGATTAAACGCCCGTCTAAAATATGCAGCCGTTTTTCTACTTGCGTTAAACGATGTTGCAAGCGGCGTGTAACGGTTTGCACGCGAAAATCAAGCCATTCTTGCAAAATGGTTTTCAAATTTTTTTGCGCAGGGCGGTTATCCAAGCCCATCATCACCAAATTAATGGAAACATTGCTCTCCAAGCTGGTTTGTGCCATTAAAGTGTTGATAAAACTATGGGGTTCGATGCGACTGGATTTGGGCTCAAATACCAAACGCACGGGGTGTTCGCTGTCGCTTTCATCGCGCACTTTTTCAATTAAGTCCAACATGAGTTTTTTGGTATTGAGTTGGTCTTGATTGAGTTGTTTTTTACCTGCTTTGGGTTTGGGATTGGTTTGTTCTTCAATTTCCGCCAGAATTTTTTGAGCGCCTGTGTTGGGCGGTAATTCGGTTACAATCACACGCCATTGCCCGCGTGCCAGTTTTTCAATTTCATACCGCGCCCGCACACGAATGCTGCCTTTGCCACTGGTATAAATGGCTAACAAATCGGCTTGAGGGGTAATGATTTGTCCGCCTCCTGCAAAATCAGGTGCAGGCAGATAAGTCATTAAATCGGCAATTTCTAGGCTGGGTTTTTTTAATAAAGCAATCGCTGCATCGGTTACTTCTGCCAGATTATGCGAAGGAATTTCAGTTGCCATGCCAACGGCAATGCCCGATGCACCATTGAGTAACACCATAGGCAAACGTGCAGGCAAATGGGCAGGTTCTTCAAATGCGCCATCATAATTAGGCACAAAATCCACCGTTCCCATCTGAATTTCGGATAATAACAATTCGGCAATCGGGGTTAAACGCGCTTCCGTGTAGCGCATGGCAGCAGCACCATCACCATCACGCGAGCCAAAATTGCCAATGCCATCAATCAAGGGATAACGCAAAGTAAAATCTTGTGCCATGCGTACCATTGCATCATAAGCCGAGCTGTCGCCATGTGGATGATACTTACCCAAAATTTCACCCACCACACGTGCCGATTTCACAGGTTTGGCACCATGTGTTAATCCCATATCGCGCATGGCATACAAAATGCGCCGTTGCACAGGCTTTTGCCCATCAGACACTTCAGGCAAAGCGCGTCCTTTAACCACGCTCATGGCATATTCTAAATAAGCACGTTCGGCATATTGTCCGAGCAATAGATAATCATCACCCATGATGGCAGGGGTGGTGTGAGCTTGAGTCATAAACAATTAATACAGGAAACAGAAGAGGTGTATTGTAAAGCAATTTATGCAGGCAAAGTAGGGCGTGTTGAATATTCACAGATGGGTAGCATCATGGGGCTGCGTTGAATAGACAGCCCCATTTTGTTGCAACAGGTTTAATGAGGTAAATTCACTTTGCTGTAAAAATGCCCATTAATTTGCGTTACATTCATATGATATTGGCGAAAGGCATGGAAAACTTTAGGGTCAGGCGGAGTTGCTTTCGTCCAAAAATCGCGTAAATTGCCTTGAAAAGTTAAACTTTCAAAATCATAGTTGGCACGCCCTAACGCAATCACAGGCATATTGTGTAATAAAGCAGATAAACCACTGGTGCTGTTTACCACCACCATGCCGGCACCTTTACGCAATAATTCAGGTAAGGAAACATCGTGTACATAAAAAATACGATGTTGGCAATCAGGATGTTTTTTGATGAAAGCGCGAATGTATTTGCGGTAATTGGTGAAGCCCCTATCCATAGGGTGATG
>JBHADP010000145.1:0-5435 GCA_041855125.1 Neisseria sp.
CTGCCACCGCGTCATCAAAAAACAGTTCGTAAAAGTCTCCCATGCGGTAAAACACCAGTTTGTCGGGGTGTTGGGCTTTGATGCCAAGGTATTGCTGCATCATGGGGGATACGGTGGCTTTGCTCATGGTGGGAGAACCTTTTTGAAATCGAAAAAGTGAAATTGTAGCAAGAAGGGGTTTTATTGGCTAAACCCCGTTGCCAAGCGTGCTACGATTTCTGCCGCACTGCCACTGTATGCAAGTGCGGCATTTTGTCCTGCCCAAAAAGGGGAAAAATCGGTTGAGCCATGTTGCTCAGCCGTTGCTCGTAAGTAAGCGGTTGCCGCGCTTGATAAGGGAAAGGGCAAGGCGGTTGGGTTGATGATTCCTAGTTCACACATTAAGCGGTTGCGGATGCCACGCGCACAGCTACCGCTAAATACATTGGTTACGGCGGTGTGTTCAGGTAAAACATGGGTCAGCGCGGCGCGATGGGCAAGTGAGGTTTGGGCTTCATCGGCTAATAAAAATGCCGTACCAACTTGTACGGCTTGTGCGCCCAGTTGCATGGCAGCGCGTACGGTGGTTGCATCGCTGATTCCGCCTGCCGCTACCACAGGCAGATTAACCGCTCGAATGATTTGGGGCAAGAGTGCAAATGTGCCGCTTTGTGTGGCAGGGTCTTGTGTTAAAAACCAGCCTCGATGCCCACCTGCTTCCCAGCCTTGGGCAATCACGCCATCTACGCCTTGCGCTTGTAGCCATTGCGCTTCGGCAACGGTGGTAGCGCTGCTCCATACTTCTGCTCCTGTTGCTTTGACTGCTGCCAAGAGTTTGGCTGTGGGTAAACCAAAGTGAAAACTCACCACAGGCGGGCGATATTGTTCAACTAGTTGTAAAGCCGCTTCATCAAATGGCTGTCGTCCATGATGTTGTGGAATGGCGGTGGGGTCTAAGCCCCATTCTGTGAAATAAGGTTGCAGTTGTGCCAACCAAGCTGCACGCTGTTCATCGGTAACCGTTGGGACGGTGTGGGCAAAAAAATTGACGTTATAAGGTGCGCCTTGGTTTTCTGTATTCAAACGAGCAAGCGCGGTTGCTAACTGTTCAGGTGATAACATGGCAGCAGGCAGTGAACCTAATGCACCTGCCCGACATACAGCCAAAGTTAATTCAACGCCTTGCACACCAGCCATGGGTGCTTGTATTAAGGGAAACGGTAATGTGGATAAGATGGTTGACATGATTACGCTCCTGTAAAGTGAATGATAAGTTGTTCATTGATGTGGATATCAATAGAAGCGCCTATATTGAAATGGGCGAATGTGGTTTCGGATACATGGGTGGAGAGTATTCCCCATCGTGGGTGATGAAAGACGATGCGGTTTATTTCAGGTAAACGCTGGATTTGTAAAAGGGGGCAGGCTATGCCTTGGGTTTTATCTAATTGGATGGCAGCAGGGGGGATATAGTAATCATCGTACACATTGATGCAGCCCAGTAAACGTGCTGCCCATGCTGAAACAGGGCGGTTTAAGAGGGTATCTGTTGAACCGTGTTGGATGATTTTGCCCTCGTGCATCAGGGCAATTTGGTCTGCCATGAGCAAGGCTTCTTCGGGGTCGTGGGTAACGAGTAGGGCGGGAATGGCTTGTTGGCGGATTTGTTCGGCGGTTAAATCGCGCAAGGCATGGCGTAAACCCGTATCTAAACTTGAAAACGGCTCGTCTAAGAGCAATAAATGCGGTTGCACCACCAAAGCGCGTGCTAAGGCAACCCGTTGTTGTTCGCCTCCTGATAAGTGTTCTATCTTACGTTCACTTTCTGCTGCCAAGCCCAGTTTTGCTAACATGGCTTCGGCTTGTTGGCGAGCAACAGGGGGGGCAATCCCACGCATTTTTAAACCAAATGCCACGTTTTGCCATACGTTGAGATGTGGCAGCAAAGCATAATCTTGAAACATCAAGGCGATTTGGCGTTTTTCAGGGGGGAGTGTGGTGATGGCTTGCCCATTAAGCCAAATTTCACCGCTATCGGGTGTTACCAAGCCTGCAATCATGTTGAGCAAGGTTGATTTGCCACAGCCTGAAGGCCCTAAGATAGCTAAAATATTGCCTTGTTGAACGCTTAAATCAATGTGGTGCGCCACGATTTTATGGGCAAAGGTTTTCTGTATTTGGTTTAAAACGAGCATTTTGTGGGCTACTTTCATTCAGCAATATATTGTGCAAGGTGTTTGCGTTGCAACGTGATGATGGAATCAATCGTGGCTTGTTTCAAGTGATAACAAAATGGGTTTAAAAAAACAACCGCTTCTTTTGCGCTATTTTACGCGCATCCCCTATCAATTCAGCGAGATACTGCATGCTAAAATGATTTATTCACTTGTTATTGAAATCAGAGGGCATGATGAAACGGATTAAAATTGGCTTATGGGCATTTATTTTAGGCATCAGTGCCTTATGGTTTCTAGCTGATAGCTTGTTGCCACAGCCATTTAACTATTTTTCTTTTCGCTATGTGTTTAATCAATATAGCGGTGTTTTGGCAATGGGAGCGATGAGTTTATGTATGCTGTTATCCATACGCGCCAAGTGGCTTGAAAATATATTGCAAGGTTTGGATAAAGGCTATCGTTTACATAAATGGTTGGGCATCACCGCTTTAGTGAGCGCATTGGCGCATTTTTGGTTTACCAAAGGCACCAAATGGATGGTGGGCTGGGGCTGGCTCACCCGACCTGAACGCAAAAGACCACAAGGCGCACAACAAGCCGTTCAAACTTTAGAACAATGGCTAGGCAGTATGCGTGGTGTGGCGGAAAGTGTGGGCGAATGGGCGTTTTATGTGGCGGCGGTTTTAATGATGATGGCATTGATTAAAGCTATTCCTTATCATTGGTTTGTAAAACTGCATAAATGGTTGGCGCTGGCTTATTTGGCATTGGTGTTTCATGCTGTGGTTTTACTGAAATTTGCGTATTGGACGCAACCGATTGGCTGGGTGATGGCAATATTGCTGATGGGCGGTGTGGCTTCGGCGTTGTGGGTGTTGTTGAAACGGCATGGTGCGGCACAACGCAGCACAGGTACGGTGCAAACCATTCAAACGTATCCCCATATCCAAAGCGTTGCCCTTGAGATTCATGCCCCTGCATGGGCAGGACACCAAGCAGGGCAGTTTGCCTTTTTGCGTAATCCCCATGACCATGAGAGCGCACACCCTTTTACCATCGCATCGGCTTGGCAAGCCCACTCGCAACAGTTGCGTTTTCTGATAAAAGATTTGGGCGACTATACCCATCGTTTAACAGAGCATTTTAAAGTAGGCGAACAGGTGATTTTAGAAGGACCTTATGGGCGGTTTCATTTTCGTGATGATGCACAGGCTCAAGTGTGGGTGGCAGGTGGCATTGGCATTACACCGTTTATGGCGCGTTTAGAAGAATTGGCACAAGCAGGCGGCAGCACATTACCGATTCATTTGTTTTATTCTTATCGCAATGATGACCCTGTTTTACGCGAAACACTCCAACAGCACGCACAAGCTGCCAAGGTTGTGTTGCATTTATGGGCATCACAGGAAAACGGACGCTTAAACAGTGAGCATATACGCGCGGTGATAAATGAAGGGCAGCCTACCAGCGTGTGGTTTTGTGGTGATGCAACATTTGGTCGCGGCTTGCAAAAAGGACTGTCTGCTTATGTGCCTGCACATCGTTTTCATCAGGAATTATTTGAGATGCGATGATAAGAAATAGACGAGCAGTAAGATAGATTAACTTGAAGTATGGTTTGTGTGCGAACACTTTGACTGTAGGTATGCTCACTAACCACAAGGTGAAAATTTTGTGTGGCAGTTAAGCCTTTGAGGGAGGTGGCAATGGTATAGATGTTACAGTCGCATCATCACTTGGATGAGAACCTCTGTGCCAAGCGCCACCTACTGCAACATCGCCAAATAAGTCTTTATTTTTTGGGTCAGCCAATAATGCTTGGGCTTTTTGGGCAGAATCTTCTTTGGAATGCAGATAGATAAAATTACCGCCCAGTTGTTTAAAAAATTCACCGTTTGTATTACCAAAAACGGTTATAAATTTTGTTTTCAAAGCATCAAAAACCGCTTCTGGAATGATATGATGCGCTTGCTGTGGAACTGCCATAAAATTTCTCCAATTAAAGAATGATTAAATAAAAATTGAATTAAACAAGATTACAAGTATAAGCTTTGAACTTATCAATCATACCTGCTTCTGATAAAGCATCATGTAATCTTTCTGACATAAAGAAATGTCCAAGTATTCTAGGGTCATACCATAAATCTACGTCGCAATCTAAGACGGATTTATCTACTTCAAGTATTCCATTATTAATAGGAACACCACGGGTTGAATATTTTTGAGCCCCTTGTATATAAACAAACATACTATCAGACTGTGGATTGCAAATATAAGTTCGTCTCTCATACAAATTTAAAAAATAAAACACCTCATCACTAACCAATTCACCTGTAGATAAATCATAGATTTGTATAGGAGTTAGGATATTTTCACCTAGGCGATGTTGTTTTAGGATATTGGTACAGGATTGGTTAAAAAGGATACCACCATCCCATATACTAAAGATATAATCTTGCTTGAAAGGAAGTTTTGAGTTTTTATTTTGAACCCATAATTTGTCAGGAACAACTCTATTTTGTTCAAAAAAGTGGTTTGCATTACATAATGCCAAAGCAAAAGGATGATGTTTTCTTTTTTTCTCTAAAATCTCATCACCATTCTTACTTGCTCCTATTTTCAAAATATCTTTAATATCTTGATATTCAAAACCACTATCTTTGATACTGGCTTGTATTTCATATTGTTGAACTCTATCCAACGAAAACTGACAGATGTAAACATTGTTTGTCATAAAATTTCTCCAATTAAAGAATGATTAAATAAAAATTGAATTAAACAAGATTACAAGTATAAGCTTTGAACTTATCAATCATACCTGCTTCTGATAAAGCATCATGTAATCTTTCTGACATAAAGAAACGCCCAAGAAATCTAGGGTCATACCATAAATCTACATCACAATCTAGGGCAGATTTAGCCACATCAACTTTTTGGTTTGTGATATACCCTGAAAAAGAATTTACTCCATAACTGGTAGGAATTGAATCTAACTCTTTGTTGCTTTGCACCTCGCAAATATACTGCCGTCTCTCATACAAATTTAAAAAATAAAACACCTCATCACTGACCAATTCACCTGTAGATAAATCATAGATTTGTATGGGGGTTAGGATATTTTCACCTAGGCGATGTTGCTTTAGGATATTGGCACAGGATTGGTTAAAGACAATACCGCCATATATAATGTCAAATACATAATCTGATTTGTTAGGTAGTTTTGTTTCGCAACTTTCTATCCATAAAGCATCTGGTGTAATTTTTGATTGATGCGAGAAA
>JBHADP010000146.1:0-3886 GCA_041855125.1 Neisseria sp.
CGCAATCTAAAATTTGGCGGCATCGCCTATCATTTATGGCACCACGAAGCCAAACGCGATGCCTTACCACAAAACGATGCCTTGTTGCAGCACACTTTAAACCAAAAACTGATTCGTTGTGAAAATGGCATGAATCAGTTTACTAAAACGGTTTAAACCGCGCCAAATACATGATGCTCACAATACACAGCATCGCCACACCATACCCCACCCAAGCCCGTTGGCTACGCGGTGGGGATTTGATTGCCCAAGTGCCTGCCAAAATATACACCACCAACAGCAATAATTTCACACCCAGCCAAGGTGCATTCTCCACAGGGTTCCAATGGGCAATGTGCATCACCCATAAACCTGTGAGCAGCAGCAGGGTGTCATTTACATGGGGAAAGATTTTTAACACGCGATGTATGGGGCGGTCGGGATAGGCAGCTTTGAGCCAAAAGCGCAGATTAAATAACACCAACGTAATCGCCACCAATAATAAGTGAATGTGTTTGACAATAATATACATTTTTCTCTCCTCTACATGATTTTTTCTATTGCCAATAAAAAAGGGGGCGCATTGCGCTGATTGATAAATTGATAACGCAATACGCGATAATCTTGCTGTGGCAAGGCACTTGCCCATGCTTCGATGTGCTGCGCTTCTATCACGCCTGCGGGATGCCCACTATACACCACCGCTAATAATAGCCCACCTGTTCGCAATAATGATAAGGCTGTTTGCAACGCCATAATGCTGGTGTCGGCTTGTGTGGTAATGTTTTTATCGCCTTTAGGCAAGTAGCCAAAATTAAAAATGGCGGCTGCAATGCCTTGTGGTACATAGTTTGCCGCATTTTGATGTCCTGCTTGAATCAGCTCAACACGCTCACTCACACCTGCATGCTCTAACCGCTGCTTAGTTGCCCTTATTGCAGCGTCTTGTATATCAAATGCCCACACTTTACCGGTTTCACCCACGCATTGCGCTAAATATAAAGTATCGTGTCCATTGCCTGCTGTGCCGTCTAAAACACCATCACCTGTTTGCACATGTTGTTGCAGTAAATGATGGGCATACGACAATACAGGGTTTAATAAACTTGCCATCGTCATTAAATATCCAGTTTTAAATCACCGTCTTTAATCCAACCCTTGCGCCTTAATAAGGCTGCGACGGCTAAAGTCAGCAAAGCAGGCAACACAAAATGCAGCAAAACAATGCCTGCCCACACCATAGGCGTACTTCCCATAGCATTTAACGTTCCCACTTGCCCCACCAAGCCACTGGTTCCCATGCCTGCGCCCGATGGAATATTGCTCATCTGAAAACCCACCGTAGCAATCGGACCTAAAATCGCACTGGCAACAATAGGTGGAATCCAAATACGCGGATTTTTCACAATATTGGGCATTTGCAGCATACTCGTTCCCAAACCCAAGCTAAACAAACCTGCCCAACGATTTTCCTTAAAACTCATCACCGCAAAACCCACCATTTGCGCACAACATCCCACCGTTGCCGCGCCTGCTGCCATACCACTTAACGACAAAGCAATCGCAATCGCCGCACTTGATACAGGCAAAGTCAGCAAGATGCCCATCAACACCGACACCAGCATGCCCATTAAAATTGGCTGAAACTCCACCGCCCACATCACCACCGCGCCGATTTCCGTCATTATTGCCGACACCCACGGTCCCACAAATTGCGCGGCTGCCATGCCCACCATAATCGTGGTGGCGGGTGTTACAATAATATCCACAGGTGTGAGCCGCGATACCAATTTACCACATTCCGCTCCCACTGCTGCTGCAATAAAACAGCCCACAGGTCCACCCAATGCCGCACCTGCCAAGCCCGTACTGGCGCTTGCCAATAACACCAAAGGCGGTGCTTTTAACGCATACGCCACGCCCACGCCAATCGCCGCCCCCATTGCCCCTTGCGCTTGCGTTCCCACTTCCACCAGCCACGTTAAACCCAGCCATGTGCCAACCGATTTTAAAATCAAACCAATAATCAATGAACCAAACAAACCCAATGCCATAAAATTCAGCGCATCTACCCCATAACGACGCAAACTCAACTCAATATTACGTTCAGCCAAAAAAGCCTTCATGCTCATGCTTAGTCTCTCCTTAATCAAATGGTGCCACTAATGCTTTCTTCTCATATTCAACAGCCAATGATGGCTGAGGAGTGCCATCGCCCAATGATTCCTGATTGCCGCCACACACCTCCTTTTGTCCTCGCCAACCTTGGCGCGCTAATGCTGCCATTTTTTTACAATACGCACGGCTGCCCTGTTCACATAAACGATGATAAATATTGCGCTCCATACATTTCCCATTCGTCCACGTTTGCATCCTACTTATCGCCTGCTCACAATATCGTTTCGCCACTGACAACCGCGTTTCATACAAACACGCTTTATACGAATACACATCCGCATAATAATGATGGCGTTGCACACCCTTGCCGTGTGCATAACGTTGCGACAATACCCAACACGCCTGCGCGTCTTGTTGCCGTTCACAAGCCGTTAATGCCCTTTTCACCGATGGCGTTGCCCGCTCTTGCGCGATAGCCATCATGGGCAAACAGGCACACCACAGCAGCCACTTGAAGCGCATCACAAACCCAATTCATTTAAAAAGCGCACATCGTCTGCCCAGCCCGATTTCACCTTCACCCACACCTTCAAAAACACCTTACAATCAAACAACTTTTCCATATCCAAACGCGCTTCGGTGGAAATCTTTTTCAATTTCTCGCCACCTTTACCAATCACAATCGGCTTTTGATTTTCCTTATCCACCAGCACCGCAATATAAATATGATACATACCGTTTTCTTCTTTAAACTGCTCCACCTCCACATTCATGGCATACGGCAATTCCTCGCCCAAATAACGAAACAATTTTTCCCGCACAATTTCCATCGCCAAAAAACGGCTGGATTTATCCGTAACCATGTCTTCAGGATACAACGGAATACTTTCGGGCAAATACGGCTTCAGTTGCGCCAATAAATTCACAATGCGTAAACCATGTTTGGCACTCACCACCTCATGCCCTGCAAACGCAAATTCCTGCGACACCTGTTCAATAAACGCATTGAGTGCCAATTTATCCTTGGCTTTTTCCTTATCAATTTTATTCACCACCAATAACACAGGCGTATGCTTGGGTAACTGCTTCATCACCGTGCGGTCGGCTTCTGTAAAACGCATCGCCTCCACCACAAACACAATCACATCCACGCCGCTCATGGCTTCCGTTACATTCAAATTCAAACGGTCGTTTAAAGCATTGCGGTGGTCAGTTTGAAAACCGGGGGTATCCACAAACACAAATTGTGCGCTATCGTCTGTATAAATACCTGTTACTTTATGGCGCGTGGTTTGCGCTTTTTTACTGGTAATGCTGATTTTTTGCCCAATCAAATGATTCATTAACGTGGATTTGCCCACATTGGGTCGCCCCACAATCGCCACAAAGCCACAACGGTAACCATGGGCAGTAGGCATCATCGCCATATTCATTGTCATTCCTTTCTTTATTTCCGTTTTCCTTTAAGCGGATGTTTTTGCACCAACCAAGCAAAAGCCTGTTTCGCGGCTTCTTGTTCGGCAGCACGGCGGCTATTAGCGGTTGCATAGCTGATATAGCCCAGCTCACCCAAATCACACGCCATGGTAAACTCAGCATCATTACCCTCGCCGCGTTGCTGTTCAATACGATATTTAGGCAAGGCAAAACGCTGCGCTTGCAAGGCTTCTTGCAACAAGGTTTTGGCATCTTTACCCTGATTTTTAAAATCCACTTGTTTCACCCGTTCGGCAAACAAATGGCGCACCACTTGCTCGGCTTGGGCAAAATCGGCATCAAAACTAATGGC
>JBHADP010000147.1:0-8387 GCA_041855125.1 Neisseria sp.
AAATAAATTGTGCATATCGCCCAAAATCTCTTGATATGCCCCCACCATAAACACGCCCAACACATACGGTTCGCCTGTTTTCAAATCATGGATGGGCATACTGCTTTCAATGCTTTGACGGTCAACATATTGGCTCACTTTACCATCAGAATCACACGTTAAATCTTGCAATACCGCACGGCGAGTGGGGCGTTCATCTAAACGATGCAAAGGCATAATGGGTAATACTTGCCCAATCGCCCATGTGTCGGGCAAACTTTGGAACACACTAAAATTACAAAAATACTTATCGGCTAATTTATCGTTTAAATCATCATATACTTGGCGTTGGCTGCGACCATCGGTGTTTAAACTTTGCTTCAAGCGGCGACACAACACAGCGTGTAGTTGCTCGGCAAGCGCTTTTTCTTGCAACGACACCCGCCCATCAACATAATTTTCATTTACCTCTGCCAAATAATGCCCAATCCGATAATAGGTTTCGGTTACCATTTCGCTGTCTAAACCTTTTTCCAGCAAGGTAATCAATTTTTGCGTGGCAAACGACAGCTCGTGAGGTTGGGCAATTTGCGGCACTTCTTCGGGCAAACGTTCCACATCGGTTACATTCATCACCAACACCGCATGATGAGCCGTCATGGCACGACCCGATTCACTAAACACATTCGGATGCGGAATGCCATGTTCATCACAATATTCTTGCAACATAGCAATAATAGTGTGCGAATATTCGCCAATATCATAATTAATCGAACTGGCATTGCGTGAGTGTGTGCCATCATAGTCCACACCCAAACCACCGCCCACATCCACATAATCAATCGGCAAACCCAAATCACGCAGTTCCGCAAAATAACGCACAGCTTCCTTAAAGCCCAAACGATAATCGCTGATATTGGCAATTTGCGAGCCCATATGAAAGTGCATCAATCTCACACAATCGCCCAAACCTGCCGCTTTGAGCTTTTCGGCTGCCGATAATAATTGCGCGGCAGACAAACCAAATTTACCTTTTTCACCACCTGTATCTGCCCATTTACTCGATGCCAAAGACGACAAACGCACTCGTAAACCAATATGAGCTTGAATGCCCAAGCGTTTTGATTCCTGAATCACCAAATCCACTTCGGCTTCTTTTTCAATCACAATAAAAACCTGATGCCCCAGTCGTTGCCCCATCAACGCCAAACGGATAAATTCACGGTCTTTATAACCATTGCAAACAATCACACCGCCTTTAGGCGCAAATGCCAAAACAATCATCAATTCAGGTTTGGAGCCTGCTTCTAAACCAATCGACACCTCATCCGATTTAGGCACAATAATATTTTTCACCACCGATTCTTGCTGATTTACTTTAATCGGATAAATCGCCGTATAGTGTCCCGTAAAATTACGCTTCCGAATCGAACGATTAAATGCCTTACACAATCGCAACACACGGTCTTGCAAAATATCAGGAAAACGAAACAGCATGGGCAAATCTTGCCCGCGCTCCGTTAATTCATCAATCAACTGATATAAATCCACTTCCACATCGCTGCTGCGATTCGGTTTGACCGCCACATGACCTTGCATATTAATCGTAAAATAACCATCGCCCCAATGCTTAATACCATACAGCGAAGCCGAATCAGAAAGCTGCCAAGACATATTAATTGCCCTTTATGAACAGGAGTGGAAAAACGTGCATCATAAGGCAAATTGTCCTAAAAAGGGAATTTTTATCGCCCATAAAAAAACCTGCCCAAAGGCAGGTTTATCCTGTTCATACAGCTGATTAGCCTTTACGCGCAGGCAATTTTTCTTTAATACGCGCTGCTTTACCGGTCAAGCCGCGTAAGTAGTACAATTTCGCACGACGTACATCACCACGACGTTTCACTTCAATTTTTTCTACACGAGGAGAGTAGATAGGGAACGTACGCTCAACGCCTTCACCATTAGAAATTTTACGCACAATCACGTTGCTGTTTAAGCCACGGTTTTTACGCGCAATCACCACGCCTTCATAGGCTTGCAAACGGGTGCGGTTACCTTCCACCACACGCGCCCATACCACAACGGTATCACCTGGGGCAAAATCAGGGATTTCTTTATTTAAACGAGCGATTTCTTCTTGCTCTAATTGTTGAATTAAGTTCATTGTCTTTTCCTAAGTTATGATGGGATGTCCTGTTGCTCTTGCTGGATTTGCTGCAAGAGTCGGGACTCCTGTGGGATAAAATGTCGCTTCGCCAATAAATCGGGTCGGCGCGCTAAGGTGCGGCGTAACGACTCTTTCAGTCGCCATTCCGCGATTAAGCCATGATGACCTGAACGTAAAATTTCAGGAACAACCATGCCTTGAAATTCAATCGGTTTGGTGTAGTGGGGGCAATCCAGTAAACCATTGGCAAAAGAATCTTGCTCGGCAGATTCTTGGTCGCCTAATACACCTGTTATCAAACGTAAGACCGCATCCATCAACAGCATTGCAGGCAATTCGCCACCTGAAACCACAAAATCGCCTATGCTGATTTCTTCATCTACGCTGTGTTGCAATAAGCGTTCATCAATGCCTTCATAACGCCCACATAATAAAATGCAATCACTTAATTGTGCCAATTCAACGGCTTTTTGGTGGGTAAAAGGGGTGCCTTGTGGGCTTAAGTAAATGACTTTTGCTTGTTGTGGCTGATGGGCTTGGGCTTTGGCGTGTTCAATCGCGGCATAGAGAGGCGGTGCCATCATAATCATGCCCGGCCCACCACCAAAAGGACGGTCATCAATATAACCTAATTTGTTATCGGCAAATTGGCGAGGATTGATGGCATTGAAATGCCATAAGCCTTGTTTATGTGCGCGTCCTGTTACGCCATATTCCGTGATGCTGTGAAACATTTCGGGGAACAGGGTAATGGCTTGAATTTTCATTAATAATCCAAACCCCAATCAGCGGTAATGATGCGCTGTTCATGATTCACTTGGTCGATAAAATGGGCAACAAAGGGAATCAGTTTTTGTCCGTGTTCGCCATCTATTATTAAGACATCGTGTGCGCCTGTTTCCATGAGGTTTTTAACGATGCCTAAGGTGTCGCCTGCACGATTGATAACGGTCATGCCTACAAGGTCTGCCCAATAATATTCATCTTCTTCGGCAGGGGCAAATTGTTCGCGTGGGATTTCGATGGTATAGCCGCGTAATAAATGGGCATCTTCGCGATTGTCTATGCCGTGCAGTTTGACTTGTAATTCACCGCTGTTGAGTTTACCGCTCTCTAGGGTGAAGCTGCGAATGTCCTTGTCTTTACGCACACGCCACTCGGGGTAGTCCAGTAAGCTATCGGCATATTCGGTGTTGGCGGCTATTTTAAGCCAACCTTTGATGCCAAACGCGCCTTTGATGTAGCCCATGGCTACCCATTGTTGAGTGTCGGTCATGATGGGAATTAGGCAGCGATTTTTTGCTCGTTTACTAATTTGGCAACGGCGTCAGTTAATTGTGCGCCTTGTGCTACCCAGTGGTTTAAGCGGTCAGCGTTTAAGCGTACGCGCTCTTGTTTTTCGTTGGCAACAGGATTGTAGAAACCCACGCGCTCAATAAAACGACCATCACGGCGATTGCGGCTATCGGCTACCACAACATTGTAAAAAGGGCGTTTTTTAGAGCCACCACGGGCTAAACGGATAACTACCATGTTTTATTTCCTTAGATAAGATTTGTAGATATAGAAAACTGCTCATTTTAGGATAATTTAAGTCTTGGGCGCAAGTATTTGTTGTGTGAGTGGCAATTTGCGCGGTTTTTTCGGCAAGCTAAGCGGTAAGTTTGCGACACATAGGCTGTTGTCTTCGGCAGA
The DNA here is from genome assembly GCA_041855125.1 of Neisseria sp. Taxonomy (GTDB): domain Bacteria; phylum Pseudomonadota; class Gammaproteobacteria; order Burkholderiales; family Neisseriaceae; genus Neisseria. The sequence continues at coordinate 3,845 of JBHADP010000147.1, forward strand.
GGGGGCAAGCTCGAAGCCAAGTTTGGCTGCCAGATTGAGCATGGCGGTGTTGTTGGCAAGGATTTCGGCACTCATGTGTTGGTAGCCTTGTTGGGTGGCAAAGGCGATGAGTTGTTGCATGAGGTGGTGGGCTAAACCTTGTCCTTGCATGTGGTCGCTGATGCTGATGCCAAATTCGCATTCGTAGGGAAAGGCAATACTGCTGTGTTGGGCTAATCCGATGATGTTTTTATGTCGGTCTAAGGCGATGAAGGCGGCTTCGCGGGTGTAATCGAGGTTGCAAAATTGGGCTAGGAGGGCTGGAGGCAGTTCTTTGCTGGCGAGCATAAAGCGGGTTTTACGCGATTGGTCGGAAAGTTGTTGGATAAATTGTTGGAGGGCTTCGGCATCTTCGGGCTGAAGGGCGCGAATGAGGACGGTGTGTTGGTTTTTTAGGGTAAAGAAGGGTTGTTCAACAGGGGGATAGCCTGCAAAGAGGTTGGGAGCGGGGTGGATAGGCTCGGTTTGGTAGTGGAGGTGGGTGGTGTGTAGGGTGTGGCGGTCAATGTGGAATTGAAGAGCGGTGATGTGGGGTAGGTGGTAAGCAAGGTGGTTGAGGGTGTAGAGGGTTTGTTCAAGCTGGGCTTGAAGTTTTTTGTGGGTAAAGAAATCGGCAAGTTGGCGCGCGTGTTGGGTGGTAAAGGGGGGCAGTAGGGTTTGTTGTTGGTGGTGATGATGGGCGTGAAGATAGGCGCCATATTGGGCATGATAGCGATAGTGTAAGGTGGAAAGGGGGCAGGGATTGGGGGCAATAGGGGGCAGTTGGAGGGCTTTTAATAGGACTTCGGTTTGGGGCAATAGGGGGATGATGTTACGCAAATCGGGTTTGTGTAGGTGGTTTAAGGGGGGACGGGCGATTTGGAGTGGAGTTTTTTTCAGTTGTTGTAGGTTTTGTTGGGCGGCAAAGGTTTGGAGGGCATCAAGAGGGCGGTTAAATGCCAGTAAGCCTTCGGCATAGTGGGAAACAAGGTAAACGGGTTTGTCTTGGCGTGTGGTGATGCGGGCAAGCTGTCGGGCGGTGGCTTGTTCGCTGTTGTGCCAGTTGTGGTGTGGCACAATCATGAGGGCGCGGCAGGTGTCTTGTTGGAGCAGTTGAACTGCTGCATCGCAAAATTGGAGTGCGCCTGTGTAGGTGGGCAGCAGGTGGGCAGGGGCAGGATGGCTGTCGATATGGAGTTGGGCAGCTTGGTTATGGAGCCAACCTGTTTCTCGGTCGGATAGGATGTGTAGGCGGTTGGCATGGTGTTTTTTGGGCAGGTGGGCAGCGCGTAGGGCGGCGATGAGTTGGTCATCGTTTAGGGTGAGTAAGATACCACAACGTTCGGCTAGGTGTTGGAGTAAGAGTTGTTGTTCGGTATCGGTGTGTTGGGTGTGGTGTAGGATAATGGTTTTTCGCCGCGCAGTTTGGCGTAAGGCGCTAAAGAGGGCGGTGGCTGGTTCGTGTGGGTTGTATTGAACCAGTAAGATGCTGCTTTGGGTGTCGTGTTGTAGGTAGTCAATAAGGGGGGCGGTGTGGCTAAAGGGAGGCGCGATGTCGATAAAGTGGCTAAAGCCTACGGGTAGGTGGCGCAGGAGTTGTATGATGTCGGCACTAAAATTGGGGCTGCTGCCCACGATGGCGATTTTGCCTTGTGGGGGGAGGATTTGGGCAAGGTGAGTGTATAAGCCTAAAGCGGGGATGCCGTAACCTTGTGTGGTGCATACGGTGATGTTGAGTGATTTGCTGTTGGCATAGTGGAGGCTTTTTTGCAGTTGCTCGCTTTGTTCGGGGCTAAGGTCGTGCGGACGCAGCATGATTAAGACGTGTGGGATGTTTTTTTTCACGCAGGTTTTGATGAGGCTGTCGTAGCTGTCGGGGTCGGTTAGAATGAGTACCAAGCCTTGTGGGTTGGGGGTGCGGTTAAGATGGAAATGGGCGGTTAAACCTGCAATGGTTTTATGGCGTGGGTTGATGGGGGTGAGGGTGCCGTTAAAAGGCTGGTGTAGGAGGGCGGAGAACACGCGCTCACCAAAGCTGCTGGGGCGTTCGCTGGCACCAATGACCATGAGGTGTTGGGGGGCAAATAGGCAGTGTAAAGGGTGTTGGTGGGGCTGCATGGGAAATGGACTCTTGGATGAAGATGGTTTCTTGGGATTGTTACACCAGTTTACTTAAAATTCAAATAGTCTGATGGGCTTATGGGATAATGGAGAAGATGAAGTGAGACCAAGTAGAAAGGATGAGAAATGATACGTTATATAGGACGTGGTTTGGGTATGGTGGCGGTGTTGGGTTTGTTGGCTTGTCAGCCTGAAGTTTCTGCGCCACCGCCTGTGCTGGAAAAATGGGTGTTAAATGGTACGGATATTCGGCAAGAGAAGTTGGGCGGTGAATTGGCATTAACAGATGGTCAAGGCAAGCCTTTTTCGTTGCAACGTGTGGCGGGCAAGGTGGTGTTGCTTACATTTGGTTATACGCATTGTCCTGATGTTTGTCCGTTAAGTTTGATTACTTATCGTGATGTGATGCAACAGTTAGGCGCAGATGCTGATAAGGTGGCGGTGGTGTTTGTGAGTGTTGACACTGAACGGGATACACCTGAATTGATAGGAAAATATGCGCAGCAGTTTCACTCTGATTTTATGGGTTTAACGGATACTTCAGGCGGTAAACAAATTGAAGCCATCAAACGGCAATATCGGATTGTGTCTGCTAAAGCTCAACAGCAATCGGATCAGGTTTATTTGGTTGACCACTCTGCTGGAACGTATATTTTGAATCAACAGGGTGAGGCGGTGATTTTTGAGCCTTATGGTAAAACTGCCGCAGAAATCGCCGATGATGTTAGAATTTTGTTAAAATAATTTTGAGATTGATACCAGCCGTTTGCGTGTTGGCAAGCGGTTTTCTTTTGAGAGTAACCATGTCTGATAATAGTTTAACGATTGCTTTATCTAAAGGGCGGATTTTTGATGAAACGCTGCCATTATTAGCTGCCGCAGGTATTGAGCCAACGGAAGACCCTGAAAAATCACGCAAGTTGATTATTGATACCAATCAGCCGAATATTCGTTTGGTGATTGTGCGTGCCAGTGATGTGCCAACTTATGTGCAATATGGGGCGGCGGATTTTGGTATTGCAGGCAAAGATGTGTTGATTGAACATGGTGGCGAAGGTTTGTATCAGCCTTTGGATTTGCAAATTGCGAAATGTCGTATGATGGTGGCGGTGCGTCAAGGGTTTGATTATGCGGCTGCTTCAAAAGCAGGCAAGCGTTTGCGGATTGCGACCAAGTATCCCAGCATCGCGGCGGAGCATTTTGCGGCTAAGGGTGTGCATGTGGATATTATTAAATTGTATGGTTCAATGGAGTTAGCACCTTTGGTGGGCTTGAGCGATGCGATTGTGGATTTGGTTTCCACGGGCAATACTTTACGCGCCAATCATTTGGAAGCCGTTGAACATATTGTGGATATTTCCAGCCGTTTGGTGGTGAATAAGGCGGCGTTAAAAACCAAATTTGCGCTGATTGAGCCGATTATTGAGGCGTTTTCCGGCGCGGTGGGTAAGATGCAATAAATAAGCGAAACAGGAGAGCAAAATGAGCCATTGGATGATTGATTTACGCAAAACTGCCGTGAAAAAATGGGCAAAATATGCGTCAGATGTAACGTTGGTGTTGTTTAGCAAAAATAAGAAAAAACTCAAGCAAGCGCGACAACTGCCATCAGCCGAAGTGTGTGATGTATCGGGTAAGAAGTATGGCAAAACGATGCTCAAGCACATTAAAGCGTATGTTCGCAATCATCCAGAGGCAACGTTGTGGGTGTTTACGCGCAATAAGAAGCTGCGTAAACGTTGTCAAAAGTGGCAAGCGCGGCATCCAGAAGTGCAATTATGGGTGTTGAAAAAATTACCATCTGAATTACCAGTTGAGGCGGAAACAGTTAAGATAGAAGTATCTGCGGTTGAAGCGGAAACGGTTGTGGTGGCAGAAGCGCAAGTAGATAATGAAATGCCCACAGTAGAAGTAGAAGCACCTGTGGTTGAAGCGAATGACGGGGTAGTGGAAACGGCTGTGGCGGCAGAAGCGCAAGCAGATAATGAAGCGCCCACAGCAGAAGTAGAAACACCTGTGCTTGAAGCGAATGAAGTGGAAGCAGAAATGGCTGTGGCGGAAGAAGCGCAAGCAGATAATGAAACGCCAGCAGCAGAAGCAGAAATACCTGCGGTTGAAGTGAATGAAGTGGAAGCGGAAACGGCTGTGGCGGCAGAAGCACAAGCAGATAATGAAACGCCCACAGCAGAAGCGGAAACACCTGTGCTTGAAGCGAATGAAGTAGAAGCAGAAACGGCTGTGGTGGCAGAAACACCCACTCCTGAACATGAAGAAACACTGGTGTTTACCATGGAAACCGAAGTATTTGCCGAAACTGCGCCTATCGACCCTGCGGTATTAGAAGCCCAAGCCGTTATTAAAAAAAACAAACCAAAAAAGAAACAACAATTGATTCATCTGCTCG
>JBHADP010000148.1:0-11369 GCA_041855125.1 Neisseria sp.
CTGTTATCGCCTTCTTCCAGCCAGCGTTGGCGCAATTCGGCATGATGAATATTGCGGTCTTTGCCCACATACGCCGCCGTAATCAATTCGCTTAAACGCAAATAGCCTGCCTTATTTTTAACCAATAATAGGGCGCGGAAAGGGTGGTCGGGTTTATCGGGGTTTTCTATCCACACATCGGCTGCCGCAATCGGTTTGATGCCTGCACTGCGACAGGCTTTATAAAATTTCACCAAACCAAATTCGTTCATCAAATCGCTCACGCCCAAAGCAGGCAAACCATATTCAAGGGCTTTTTTGATTAAGGGCTTGATGCGTACTGTGCCATCGGTAATGGAAAACTCGGTGTGCAGGCGAAGGGGGATATAGTGGGCAGAGGTCATGGTGTGTGCGGTGTGAAAAAACAAGATGGCGTATTTTAACTGCAAATGGTGGGGTAAACCGAATGCAAAATGGGGTTGGGGCAGCAAAATGCGTTCAAGTGTGTGGAGGAGTCTATGTTATAATTCGCTTTTTGCTTTTCAAATTGAATAGGTTATCACGATTATGGGAACAACCAATCACCCACACACACATTTACCTTGGTGGTCGCTTGCGCTGCCTGTTTTGGCATGGGGACTGTATTTTATTGGCATTAAAGACAGCGGCTGGCTGCAAGTGTTGGGCAGCATCTTTTTAATTGGCAGCGTGTTGTCGGCAGTACACCATGCAGAGGTGGTGGCGCATAAGGTGGGCGAACCATTTGGTACGATTATTTTGGCGTTGGCGATTACGGTGATTGAAGTGGCGTTGATTGTATCGCTGATGGTGGCGGGGGGCGACAATGCTGCCTATTTGGCGCGTGATACGGTATTTGCTGCCATTATGCTGATTTTAAATGGTATTTTGGGCGGTTGCTTGTTGATTGGCAGCTTAAAATATCATGAACAATATTTCGGACAAAAATCCGCCAGCACTGCTTTGGTTACGTTGGTGGCGATTTTGGTATTAACGTTGGTGTTGCCCAACTTCACCACCAGCACTTCAGGTCCAACTTATAATGCGGCGCAACTGATTTTTGTGGCAGTGGCTTCCTTGGTGTTATATGGTTCTTTTATCATGGTGCAAACGGTGCGCCATCGCGATTATTTTTTAGCCGATGATGATGATCAAAGCCATCATGCTGAACCCCCATCACATAAAACGGCTTTAGCCAGCTTGGGCTTTTTGGTGTTGTGCTTGGGCATTGTGGTGTTGTTAGCCAAAGCCTTGTCGCCTGCTATTGAAGGCTTGGTTGCAGAGGCGGGTGCGCCTAAGGCTTTGGTGGGGGTGATTATTGCGGCGGTGGTGTTGTTGCCAGAAGGTTTGGCGGCATTAACCGCCGCGTTTCGCAATCGCTTGCAAACCAGTTTGAATTTGGCATTAGGCTCGGCATTAGCCAGTATTGGTTTAACCATTCCTGCGGTGTCGATTGTGTGCTTGATGTATGATATTAATATGGTGTTGGGTTTGGATTTGAAATCCATGGTTTTATTGGCGTTATCTACTTTTATTGTGATGTTGTCGCTGAATCAGGGTAAAACCAATATTTTGTATGGCATCGTATTGTTGGTAAACTTAGCGGCTTATGTGTTTACCGTTATTGTACCTTAGCGTGATTTTGGGGAAGCCACCATGTCGCAACAACAAATGTTTGAACAATGTAATGAAGCCACTGCTTTTTTGAAATTATTAGCCAATCCCAATCGTTTGATGGTGTTATGTAGCTTGCAACAACAACACTACAATGTAACCGAATTGGCAGAAATGACAGGCTTGCCACAAGCGGCTATGTCAACGCAGTTGGCATTATTGCGTGAAGCAGGCTTGGTGGATTGTGAGGTACGCCATCGGGAGCGTTTGTATTATATTGCCGACCCCCGCGTTACCGAAACCATACAACTTTTACACACGTTTTTTTGTGCTGAACAAACAGATGATTAAATTTTTCCCCTCAATCATGTAACGATAGGGGAAGTCAAAAATCTATTTTGATAGTGATAACAGCCTGAAGTGAGCATCTTCCACTTCAGGCTGTTGTTATGATGAATGGGGTTTAACCATCAATCAGCGCATCAACAAAAGCGCGCGCATCAAAAGGGCGCAAATCATCAATACTCTCGCCCACGCCAATATAACGCACAGGAATCGGACGGCTCGATGCTAAAGCAGCCAAAACACCCCCTTTAGCCGTACCATCAAGTTTGGTAACAATTAAACCTGTTACGCCTAAGGCATCATCAAATGCAATCACTTGATTGACTGCGTTTTGCCCAATATTGGCATCTAATACCACAATGATTTCATGCGGTGCATCGGGCATGGCTTTTTGCAATACCCGTTTCACTTTTTTGATTTCTTCCATCAAATGCAGTTGCGTGGGTAAGCGTCCTGCGGTGTCTGCCAATACCACATCAATTTTACGCGCTTTCGCCGCTTCCACCGCATCAAAACAAACGGCAGCCGAATCGCCTTTGGCTTGTGAAATCACGGTAACGCCATTGCGTGCGCCCCATTCTTGCAACTGTTCACGCGCGGCGGCACGGAAAGTATCGCCAGCCGCCAAAACCACCGATTTGCCTTGTTGCTGGAAATATTTGGCTAATTTGCCAATCGAGGTGGTTTTGCCTGCACCGTTGATGCCTGCCATCATAATCACAAATGGCTGACCATTATCGGGAATATGTAATGGCTGTTCGAGTGGTTTGAGTAAATCGTAGATGGCTTCTTTGAGTGCTTGGCGCAGTTCTGCTCCGTCTTTTAAACCTTTGAGGGAAACACGGTTACGCACTTCGTTCATTAATTGCTCCGTGGCTTCAATGCCCATATCGCTGGTGAGCAACACGGTTTCCAGTTCTTCGTATAAGTCTTCGTCAATTTGTCCACCACCAAACACGCCTGCCAAGGATTTTGCCATTTGGTCGCGTGATTTGGTTAAGCCTTTTTTCAAGCGTGCTGCCCAACTGGTTTTTTCAGGTTCGGGCGCAGGTGTTGGTGCAGAGATGGCTTCAGGCTGGGTGGGTTCTGTTGGTGGGGGAGTGTCGGGGGTGCTTTCTGTGCTGACAACGTTGGAGCTGGGTTCAATAGGGGGTTCTGTGGGCGCCACTGTTTCGCTTGCGATGGAGGTTTCGCTGATATTGGGTTCAAAAGTGGGTGGGGTTTCAGGCTCGGGTGGAGTGGGGGGAGAAGCTGGGGCTTCGATGGGGCTGGGCGCGGCAGTTGCCTCAGGCTCGGGGGGAATGGTTACTTCAGCAGGGGGGGAAGGTGGGGAAACAGGTTCTTCGGGTGCGTCAGCAGGTGGGAGCGCAGCAGGCTCAACAACAGGCTGGGTGGTTTCGGGAGTGGCTTCGGCTTTTTTTTTGCGTTTGAAAAAACTAAACATGGCGCTCTCTTAAGTTAGGTGTTGATGAAACAGCAAACACCCAAGCACCTGTTTTATTTGTTTTCCGTTGTATCCATGATGACTTGAAGCTCTTCGGCGGTAAGCGGGTCGTGGTTGAAATCGGCTTGCTCGTCTGCCAGTAGGTCTTGGTCGTCCATTAATAAGAGTTCGTCTTTGGGCAGCGGTTTGAGTACGGTTGCAGGAGTGTGCTGTGGCTCAGACGGAATGGGGGCAACAGGAGTGCTAGGTTGCTGGGGTTTGCGTTTAAAGAGGTTAAGTAAAAAGTTAAACATGTGTTTTCCTCGCCAATTATACCTTAGAGGCTGTTTTTGTGTGCTTACTCTGTTATTTTTATATTGTAACGTATTGATTGAAAAATATGATAAATATTTCAGGTTTGTTAAGTTTTTCTAAAAGGAAAAGAGTGAAGATAAGGGGAAAATCGTGATATTTTTCAGTTATTAAGTATTTCATGCTAATTTTTTGTGCAATGCTAAGCTGTGTAAATAAACTGTTTGAAATATACCAATGGATTAAATGGCTCGGGTGTGCGATTGACAGGTATACAGGTGGGCTTTTACCATTTTGCTCATTTTTGTGGGTAGAAAGGTTTGCGATGATGTTACGTTATATGATGGTGTGTGTGGGTTTGATGTGGGTTGTGCCTGTATCGGCACAAACGCTGTTATCCACATTGCCTAATGGTATGAAGGTGTTGGTGAAGGAGGATAAGCGCGCGCCTGTGGTGGCGGTGCGCTTGTGGTATAAGGTGGGCAGTGTCGATGAGCATGAGGGCAAAACGGGCTTGAGCCATGCTTTGGAACATATGATGTTTAAGGGAACGCCTGCTGTGCCTGCGGGGGAATTTAGTCGCCGTATTGCAGCATTAGGTGGCAATGATAATGCTTATACCAATCGCACGGAAACGGTTTATACCACGAATATTGCGGTGCGCCATTTAGATGAGGTATTGAAAATGGAAGCCGATAGAATGGTGAATTTGAATTTCAGCGACCGTGATTTTGATAATGAGATGAGTGTGATTCGGGAAGAGCGGCGAATGCGTGTGGACGATAGTTCAAGCGGCAAAATGTGGGAAACGTTGAATGTTCATTTATGGCAAAAACCGTTTAATCGGGCATCGATTATTGGTTATATGGCGGATTTACACCAGCTAAAAGCCGATGATTTACGCACATGGTATCGTCAATGGTATGCGCCTAATAATGCGATGATGGTGATTGTGGGCGATGTGGATGCCAAACAGGCTACGGCTAAGGTGGCGCAGTTTTTTGGCAAGATTCCTGCGCGGACTTTACCTGCACGCCATGATGAAGCGGAAGCACCACAAGAGGCACGAGCCAGTCAAAACACGGTGGTATCGGTAACGGCACAGCCTTTGTTTAATTTGAGTTGGCGTGTGCCTAAGCAGACGAGTGTGCGCGACTCCGAAGCGTATGCTTTGGATATGTTGGCATTGGTGTTGAGCGGTACGGATTCAGCACGTTATGACAAGAAATTGGTGCGCGGTGAGGCATTGGCGTTAGGCGTGTCGGTGGGTTATAACGATTATGGGCGAAAAAATGCGATGTTTAGTATTGCTGCCATGCCTGCGGCGCAGGTGTCGCCCGAACAATTAAAACAGCGGTTGTTGGCAGAGATTCAAGACATTGCGGAAAAAGGCATTGATAAGCAAGAATTGGCGTTGGTTCGCACGCCTTTGGAAGCCGAACGGATTTTTGCAAAAGATTCGGTGCAGCATCAAGCAGACCAATTAGGCGATTTGGAGCACAATGGTTTTGGTTATCAAACGGAAGATGAGCAGTTAAAACGTTTGTTAGCGGTTACACCAAAGCAAGTTCAATATGCGGCTCAACGTTTATTACAATTTCCCGTGAACCAAGTAACGGTTGTGCCTCCTTCTTCAGAAAGTATGAAACCATGATGTTAAGAATATTATTTGCGGTTGTGATGATGGGTGGGATGAGCACACAGGTATCGGCAGTGGAAATCCAACGTTGGCAAACCGATGAAGGCAGCACCATCACATTGGTGGAACGCCATGAATTGCCGATTGTGAATATGCAGCTTACCTTTAAAGGGGCTGGCAAAATTGCTGATGTAAAAACCGATGTTGCCACTGCCACTGCCAGTTCATTGGTGGCGGGAACGGCACAATATAGCGAAGAAGCCTTGCGCGATGAAAGCAACCGTTTGGGGATTAATATTAGCGGTAACGCAGGGGTGGAAAATGCCCATATTTATTTAAGCAGTTTAAGCCGCTCTTCCACTTTGCAACCTGCGGTAGCGTTGTTAAACCAAGTGGTTGCTGCTCCCCAGTTTCCTCGTGATGTGTGGCAGCGTGAGCAGCAAAAAGCCATTACCGCCTTAAAGCAACAAGAAAGCTCGCCTGCATTTGTGGGTAGTCGCGCGTTGAATATCATGAATTATGGGCAACACCCTTATGCAAATGGCAGCCGTTCCAGCGAAGCGACCATTCGTGCGGTAACGCCTGAAGATATGGCAACTTTTCATCGACAGCATTATGCGAAAAACAATGCTTATATCACCATTGTGGGCGATGTGAGCCGCCGCCAAGCGGAACAATTAACAGCCGCCGCGCTCAAAGGTTTGCCCGACAAAATGGCAGTCAATCCTGCCATTCCTCCAGTAGAAAACCGCGTGGGGAGCGTGCAAGACATCCCATTTGCAGGGAAAGAACAGGCAGTGGTGTTGATGGGTTTACCGCTCATTGTACGCCAAGACCCCGACCGCTTTGCTTTAACCGTGGGCAACTATATTTTAGGTGAAGGGGGATTTGACAGCCGTTTGATGAAAACTTTGCGCGATGAACAAGGGCTGGTGTATGGCGTATCCAGCGATTTAACGCCTTTTAGTGAAAAAGGCCCGTTTAATATTGCGTTTTCCACGCAAAAAGGCAAAGCCGATGCCGCCTTAGTTGCCACACAAAAAGTGTTGGCAGACTTTATCGCACAAGGTCCAACCGAAGCCGAGTTGCAACAAGCCAAAGACCATATCATTGGCAGTTTTCCGTTAAAATTTGATACCAATGCGAAAGTCTTGCCTTATGCCGCCAATGTGGGCATTTATCATCTGCCATTAGATTATCTCAATACCTATACACAAGGGATTCAAGCGGTTACTGTTGAACAAGTGAAAGAAGTGTGGCAACGCCGTTTGAATATGCAGCAAATCAATGTGGTGGTGGTGGGGAAAACCCAACAATAAGCCAACTTTAATCAAACGATGCTTACACGCGCGTAAATGGATTTACGCTATAAACACGCGCGTTTACATTTAAATTGATTATGATTGCCAGCGTGAAATCAAATTCCATAGCGTGCTGTTTTGAGGTCGCGCTGTGTTCAACCCTAATCAATCAGAAGGATAGCAATATGAACAAAAAAATAGCGATGGTGATGGCATTAGCGGCTGTGGTGGGTGTAGCAGGTTGTGCTGCCGATAACTCAGGCAAAGGCGAGCGTGGCGGCAAACAAGGTTTCCATAAAGCAGAATTTCGTGGTGGTGAAGACCGTATGCAAGGCAAGGGCGGTTTACCACGCGGTTTGGAGCGACTCAATTTGAGTGAAGAGCAAAAGCAAAAAATCCAAGCCATTTTAGAAGCCAATCGACCCCAACAAGCCGCCAATGACACCACACGCACGCAACGCATGGAACAGCGTGATGAATTGGTGCAAGCAGGTCAATTTGATGAAGCCAAAGCCCGTCAAATGATTAATGAGCGCAACCAACGTCATGCAGAGATGGAGTTGCAACATTTAAAAACCCAGCACGCGATTTTCCAAGTGCTGACACCCGAGCAACAAAAACAATGGCAAGAACAGCGTCAAGCGCGTGGTGAGCGCGGTGGTCGTTTCCAACGCGGTGGCAATGCACCACAGGCAAACTAAATTTACCTTTAAAATCTCCAGTTCTTTTTCACCATGTGTGTTGCCACACATGGTTTTTTTTTGCTTGGGGCTCGGTCAATCAAAGCGGATAACATATTTCATTTCACCACCCCATGAGCGTGAGCCTACACGAGCAACGGCTTGAATATGGCGTGTGAGCTGATAAATCAGTTTAACGGATTGGTCGGCGCTGTTGATGCCATATTCATAGCCTAAATACAATTCGCTAGAAAGCTGTTTGCCTACGGTCAGCACTTGTTCGGCTGGGTTGAGCTCGCCTGTTTGGGCATTGCGGCTGCGTTTGCTGGTCATGCCAAAATCATCTACCAAACCAATTTTATCGTTGATTTTTCCTGCTAAGAACGCACCTGCGGCAGCAGATAAAGCCGCTTCATCGCCATCGCTACCACTGCTGGCACGGTTTAAAATCAACCATGACAGTTTGTCTTTTTCGCTCATGGTTTCATTGGCAACTAAGGTGATGCGGGGCGTGTTGAGATTGCCCAATACTTCCACCCCCGCGCCCACAGGCGATAAGTTGCGCACTGCACGGATATTGAGATTGGGGTTGTCTAATGGACCGACAAAGGAAATGGCACCTTTGCTGATATTGAGGTCTTGCCCATAGGCTTTGTATTTGCCTTTCACCACTTTTACGGTGCCAATGCCTTGTACATCTTGATTGGGTTTGGCGCGTAAATCTAATTTGCCGCCTAGGGTAACATCTAAACCTTCACCGCTAAAGCGGAAACGGTCGTTTAAATCCAAAGTGAGGTCGAGATTGATTTTGGTGGGCGGTGATTTAACTTTGGGGGCTTCTCCCACAATCACAACGTCATCGCTGAGCGTGGGCATACTGGATTTTTGGAAACCAAAATGCCCATCATCTACTTTTAAGATGCCGCTGAGGGTAACGCCTGCGCTGTCCATATAATGCAGTTTGGTGTTGCCGCTTAGGGTGAGGCGGCGACTGGGTTTGTCGAGGGCTTCGTATTTGTCGAATGCAACTTGTACGTTTACATCAGGCGAGCCTTTGTCTAGGCTCACATCGCCATTGAGAACGATGGTGCCACCACGTTGAAAACGTAAGCTGTCGATATGCCATTTTTGCCCTGCGAGGCGTGAACGTAGGCTGCCGTTGTCAAGGATTAAGCCAATATCGCGGTTGATGTAATAGAGTTTATCGCCGTTTAAGGTGCCGTTGAGTAGGGGCGTGCCAACGGTGCCGCCAATGTTGGCTTGGGCGGCGAGTGAACCTTTGACGGTTTGCCCCACTGGCATCAGGTTACGGAAGCTGTTTAGGTCGGGTATGTTGAGGCGCAGGTTGCCGTTGATGGGCGCACGGGTGAGGTCGTTGCCGAATTGTTGGCTGATGGCAAGACTGCCCAGTAAGTCGCCAAAACGGGTAGCACCTTTGATGGTGTTGTCGATGCGTCCATTTTGGAAACGGGTGTTGAGTTCTAGGTTGCTTAAACCCAGTGCTTGTTTGCGGGTGGGCAAGATGATGTCGCCACTTTGACGGCGCACATTCAGATAGCCTCGCGCGTTTTGGCTGTATGCTAAATCCCAATCGCTGTTTAAGACGATGTTGTGTTCAACAGGAGGGGTGAAGAAGTTGTGTAATTGGCTGATATGCAGATTGCTGGCTGAACCTTTGCTGGTTAAACCTTGTGCTTTATCCCATACAAAGCTGTTGAGATTTAAGCTGCCACCCATCATTGCCCAACGTGCGGCACTCATGCTCACGCGCTCGGCACCTGCTTCTAGGTTCATGCTGTTTTGGAGTTTGAGATTGAATGCGCCGTTGATATCAAGGGTGTTGACGGTGCCTTTCCATTGGTTTTGAGGGCTTAAGCCGCCGTTGGCAGCAAGGTTGAGTTTGTAGGGTTTGCCATCGAGTGCCATGCTGCCATTGCCTTGTATGCTGTGGCGTGTGCCTGTGCCGTTGATGCCTAGATTCACATGGTCAATACGGGTGGGGCTATCGCCTGTGATGATGAGTTGCTTGCCTTGTAGTTGGAGGTTTAATGGGCGGTTGAGGTCGGGCGAGCCTTGTATTTTGAAATCAAGCTGTTGGATTTGGGCGGCTTGTTGAACTTTGAGATTGCGGGCATTGCCTGTTAAGTTGGCTTCGATTTTTTGTGGTTCGCCTGCGATGTAGCCTTGGGCGGTGAGTGCGCCACTTAAACCAAAGCCTACTTTGTCCAGTTCGGGGGCGTTGAGGTCGATGTTGAGTTTATCGCCTGCTTTGCCAAAGCTGCCGTGGGTACGCAAATGGTTACGCCCTAATGCGATATCGCTGATGGCACGGCTCAGGTGTTGTTGTTGATATTGTACGTCTGCTGTGCCGCGCAGGGTTACGCCCGATAGGGTGCTGGGGGCAAAGTTCATTTTGCCATTCAACACTAAATCGGTTAATTCGCCATTGAGTTTGATTTCGCCATTCACATCGCCTGTGGGGAAATCAGGGTAGATTTTATTGGGGTTGAAGTTTTTGCTGGTGAGATTGAGTTGTAATTGTTGTTTGTTAAAGAGTTCCAGTTTGCCCGCTAAGTTCATTTCGCCACCATTTTGGGGGGTAAACGATGCTTTGTTGAGCAAGATGGTTTGCTGACCTTTTTGGGTGTCGGTGGTCAGTTGTACTTCGCCTTGGCTTTTCACGCGCTGGCTATTGAGCGCCCAGAGGGCTTTGGGTTCGGTGTAGTTGCCGCGCAGTTGGATGCTGCCATTGAGGGCATCGGCAAAACTTTGTTGAATCAAGTCGTCTAGGGTGATGTTTTTGAGTTGGGCATCAATGTTGAGGTTTTTGTTGGCAGTATCGGTGTCGCCTTGTAGGGAAATGATGCCTTTTTTGAGTAGCTGAACATCGGTTGGGGCAAGCTGTAAGATGCCTGCTTGGTTAATGGTGAAATCGCCTACGATGCTACGCACAGGGATGCCTTTTTTATCGGCAGGTGCAGCCGCATGGTTGGCTAAGTCGATAGCGCCTTCTAATGCAAGGTTGGCTTGGGCATCGGTGGGAATGATAAAAGCATCAAATTCTAGGTCGGCTTGGGGTGCGCTGGGCAGAAAATCAACGGGATTGATGCCTTTGCCTTTGATGTGTAAATTGCCAATGATTTTGTTAAGGCTGTTTTCAAAAGGGCTCAGTTGGGTGGTAGCCATTAAATTGACTTTGCCACCCTGTAAATTGGCGTTGAGGGTGAGTTGTTGTAGGCTACCGCCTAAATCGATGGTGCCTTCTACGGGGATATTTTCAACTTCGCCCCCTCCTGTGATTTGTCCTGTTAGGGCAAAAGGGGAAACGGTGTTGAGCGTCAGTTTGCCTTGATTGCTGCTCCATGGCGATTGCAGGTGTTTCAAGGTGATAAGGTGGTTTTGATGGTCGTACACATACGCCAATTCGCCCCCTTTTAACACCACGTTATCGGTGTCTTTGATGCTGATTTTGCCAACGGATAAGCTGTCAAGTTGTACCGCCATGGGCAAACGGATGCTTTCAGGCAGTTTAGAAGGTTGGCTTTCTTTGGGGGGTGTGGGCTTGCTCACAATCAAGATATCGCCTGCTGCCAAACGCTGAATATGCAGTTTATTTTGCCATAGGGCTTGCGGTTGCCATTGAAAATCAAAACGGCTGATGTCGATGTCGGCAGACTCGGTTTCAATGCGCCACGCATCGCCTTTAAAACCATGCCACACGCTGCCTTGTAGGGTTTTGCTGCTGATATTGACACCTGCTAAAGGGGGCAGTTTTGCCAAGCCAAACCGTAAACCCTCTTCTGTGGATAACAACCACACCAAACCACCTATCAGCAACAGCAAGCTCACCAACACAAAACAGACCAATAAGCGCAACAAACGGCGCAGCCATGAGAGGCGTTTTTTAGGAGGGGGGGCAGGAGCAACAGGGGGTGTTTCTGTTGTTGTTTTCTCCACATCAGGAAGCATAGCGTGTTCAGAAGCAGTCATTAGAAGCGAGTCCCTAAACTGATGTGCCAACGGATTTTTTTATCTTGATGACCGTAAGCAATGTCAAA
>JBHADP010000149.1:0-7047 GCA_041855125.1 Neisseria sp.
TACAGGCTCTCAATTTTTCACAAAACGATAAAACGTTTCGCCTTCCGCAATATAACCTAAATCCACCCGAGCCACTTCCGAAATTGCTTCCGTCCCCGTTTGCAAGTCCAACACTTCAGCTGCCAATGCCGTATTACGAGATTCCAATTTTTGATTTTGCTCTTGCTTATACGCCAGCTCTTTTTCTAAAGACAACATCTCCTGATAATTACCTTTAGACACCCAAAAATTATATTGAAACAAACCAATCGCCAATACCAATACCCAAGTTACCCAACGCATTTTTTCCCCTGTTCACATATCCAAAAAACAAAAACGTGCCATCGTCAATATTCATTGATGGCACGCTTTAGATTAAAACAATTTATCTTATTTGTCTAGCTGATAGAATGCAGATTTGCCGGGATAATAAGCAGCAGAACCCAGCTCTTCTTCAATACGCAACAACTGGTTATACTTCGCCATGCGGTCAGAACGGCTTAAAGAACCTGTCTTAATTTGCATACAGTTGGTTGCCACTGCCAAGTCTGCAATCGTGCTGTCTTCGGTTTCGCCAGAACGATGACTCATCACGCTGGTATAACGGCTGCGTTTTGCCAATTCCACCGCTTTCAAAGTTTCGCTCAAAGTACCAATTTGATTCACTTTCACCAACAACGCATTGGCAACACCTGCTTCAATGCCTTCTGCCAAAATCTTAGGATTGGTTACAAACAAATCATCGCCCACCAACTGAACACGTTTACCTAATTTTTCAGTTAAATGCTTCCAGCCTGCCCAGTCGTTCTCATCCATGCCATCTTCAATCGACACAATCGGATAAGTATCCACCAGTTTCGCCAAATAATCTGCAAACTCTTCGCTGCTTAATGCCAAGCCTTCAGCGCTCAGATGATATTTGCCCTCTTTATAAAACTCACTTGACGCACAGTCTAAAGCAAACAACACATCTTCACCTGCCACATAGCCTGCTGCAGCCACTGCCTCTTGCATCAACTGCAAGGCTTCTTCATGGCTGTTCAAATTAGGTGCAAAACCACCCTCATCGCCCACAGTAGTTGGGAAGCCTTTGCTATCACACAATTTTTTCAAAGCGTGGAACACTTCCGCACCACAACGCAAAGCCTCGCGGAAAGTAGTCGCGCCCACAGGCATAATCATAAATTCTTGAATATCCAAGCTATTATTAGCATGTGCGCCACCGTTAATCACATTCATCATCGGAACAGGCATTGCCATAGGGCCTGCACCGCCCAAATAACGATACAAAGGCAAGCCTGCATCTTCTGCTGCGGCACGCGCTACCGCCATGGATACCGCCAAAGTCGCATTGGCACCCAAACGACCTTTATTATCCGTACCATCTAATTCAATCATTAATTGGTCAATATAAGACTGCTCAGAAGCATCGATACCGATTAACTGCTGTGCAATTTCATTATTAACATGCTCAACCGCTTGCAATACCCCTTTGCCCAAATAACGACTTTTATCGCCATCGCGCAATTCCAAAGCCTCTTTTTGACCTGTTGATGCACCACTAGGCACAGCCGCGCGACCCATCACACCGCTTTCCAACAACACATCACATTCAACAGTAGGATTACCGCGTGAATCCAAAATCTCACGCGCAAAAATATCCACAATCGCACTCATTGCAACACTCCTAAACAAATTAACAATTTCCAAGCCATCGCTTGTAACAAAATTTCAAAGTCGAATTATAGCCAAATTAGCTCATCAACACCGACTATTTACCACCATTATTGTGAAACATCAAATTACACACAGAACAAGGCGGGTTTCCACCCGCCTTGTTACCCATTAACGAACGTGATAATTCGGTGCTTCCTTAGTAATCTGTACATCATGTACATGTGATTCACTCATGCCTGCCGAAGTAATTTCCACAAACTCCGCTTTCTCATGCATTTCCGCAATCGTCTTACAACCTAAATAGCCCATACTAGAACGCAAACCACCCACTAATTGATGAATAATCTGCACAATCGGACCTTTATAAGGCACACGTCCCTCAATACCTTCAGGCACATATTTATCCGCGCTTTCCTGCTTATCTTGGAAATAACGGTCATTTGAGCCTTGGCTCATTGCACCCAACGAACCCATACCACGATAAGATTTATACGAGCGACCTTGATACAACTCAATCTCACCGGGAGCTTCATCTGTACCTGCAAACATACCGCCCAACATCACACAGCTCGCACCCGCCGCCAATGCTTTTGCCACATCGCCCGAGAAACGAATACCGCCATCTGCAATCAAAGGTACACCTGTACCTTTTAAGGCTTCTGCCACATTATGAATGGCGGTTAATTGTGGTACACCCACACCTGCCACAATGCGCGTAGTACAAATTGAACCCGGTCCAATGCCCACTTTTACCGCATCAGCCCCTGCTGCCACCAAATCGCGCGCTGCTTGAGCCGTTGCAATATTACCGCCAATCACCTGAACTTGTGGGAAATTTTCTTTCACCCATTTCACACGGTCTAACACACCTTGACTATGACCATGTGCAGTATCCACCACAATCACATCCACACCTGCCTCTACCAAGGCTTTGACACGCGCATCGGTATCTGCGCCCACGCCTACCGCCGCGCCCACACGCAAGCGACCATCGGCATCTTTATTTGCATTGGGAAATTCTGTGGTTTTCAAAATATCTTTAACGGTAATTAAACCTTTTAATTCCCAAGCATCATTGACCACCAATACACGTTCCACTTTATGTTCGTGCATAATTTCACGGGCATCTTCCACCGAAGTCCCTTCAGGCACCGTTACCAAACGCTCACGCGGTGTCATAATGCTGGCAACAGATTGGTCAAGACGTTTTTCAAAACGCAAATCACGGTTGGTAACCAAACCCACCACTTTGCCATCTTCCACCACAGGCAAGCCCGACATTTTACGTTTACGCTTAGACAGCATTTCCAGCAAATCGCCAATCAGCATATCAGGGCCAATGGTAATGGGGTCTTTCACCACACCGCTTTCATGGCGTTTCACTTTAGAAACTGCATACGCCTGCTGTTCAGGTGTCATATTTTTATGAATAATACCAATGCCGCCTTCTTGTGCCATAGAAATGGCTAATTTGGCTTCAGTAACCGTGTCCATAGCGGCAGAAAGTAAGGGAAGATTCAGAGAGATTGAACGGGTTAAGGGAGTTTTGAGAGAAACATCGCGTGGTAGCACTTGGGAATGTGCAGGAACCAGCAAAACATCGTCAAAAGTATAGGCTTTTTCTACAATACGCATGATGCTCAGGCTTTCAGTTTGTGCAAGATGCAAGGTATTGTATCAAATTTGCCGCGTTTACGGCAACGATTTACGCGTTTTTTGCTATTTTTGCATAGCCCCTACCGTATTTATACAGTATACTGATAGATACTTTATTTCACTCGTACAGTCGGAAGAACTGAATCATGCACATTACTTCTTTTACCAAAATTCTGATTTTAAGTGGCTTATTGGCTTCAAGTAGTTTATATGCTACTGAAGTGTTTCAATGGAAAAATAATCGCGGCAACAACAGCTATTCTGATGTTCCCAATAATCTGCGCCCCTCTCAATCTACGCAAATTAATATGCGTACTCACAAAGTGGTGCCACCTGCCACCGCCTCCGTTCCTGCCACCGATGATATGTCTTTAGCCGAACAACAACGGGCTTTAAACGATAAAATCGCCCAGAAAAATGCAGAAACGGATAAACGGAATAAAGAAATAGAAGAAGCCAACCGCAAAAACCGTGAATCCAGCTGTAAAACAGCTCGTTTAAATCGTTCTTTCGCAGAATCATTGCGTACCAATCGTGAAGCGGCGATTCAGCGTTATGATGCCGATATCGCTCAATTCTGTAACTAAATGAGATGAATTCAGATTCAGTTGATTTAAGTGTATTACTTAAAAATCTGCCCCACCTGCCCGGTGTTTATCGTATGTTGGATAAAAACGGGCAGGTTTTGTATGTGGGGAAAGCCGTCAATTTAAAACGCCGTGTGAACAGCTATTTCCAAAAACAAGATCACACCCCGCGTATTCGCTTAATGGTCAAACAAATTCACACCATTGAAACCACAGTAACACGCAATGAAGCCGAAGCCTTAATCTTAGAAAACAATCTGATTAAAACACTTGCGCCTAAATACAATATCCTGTTTCGCGATGATAAAAGCTACCCCTATTTGATGTTATCAGGGCATACTTTTCCGCAGCTCACTTATTATCGTGGCACACCCCAAAAGCCCCATCAATATTTCGGCCCCTACCCCAATGGCTATGCGGTGCGCGACAGCATTCAAATTTTGCAAAAAGTGTTTCAACTGCGTACTTGTGAAGACAGCGTCTTTCAACATCGCGACCGCGCTTGTTTACTCCACCAAATCAAACGCTGCTCCGCCCCTTGTGTAGGACACATTAGCTCAGAAGATTATCAAGCCAGCGTACAACAAGCCACCGCATTTCTCAACGGCAAAACCGATGAGCTGACCCAAATTTTGCAAAACAAAATGCAACAGGCAGCCAGCCAACTCCAGTTTGAAGAAGCCGCCCGTTATCGCGACCAACTCCAAGCCTTAGGCATCATTCAAAGCCAACAATTTATCGACAGCAAACATCCTCATCACGCTCATCATATCGACATCTTAGCCTTAGCCGTTGAAAGCGATACCGTATGCCTGCATTGGGTCAGCATACGCGGTGGACGACATGTGGGCGATAAAAACTTCTTCCCCAACACCCGCCACGACCCCACCCCCAACGGACAAGAATATGCCGAAGCCTTTGTTGCCCAACATTATCTCAACCAAGCCAAACCCGACATCATCATCAGCAACTTTACCCTGCCTGCCAGTTTACAAACCGCTTTAAATAGCCAACACCATCGCGCCATTCAATTCATCACCAAAACCGTAGGCGAACGCAAAGTCTGGTTAAACATGGCAGAACGCAATGCCCAACTTGCCATCCAACAACACCAATTACAACACAGCAAACAACAACACCGCATCGAAGAACTGGCTCACCTCCTTAATATGGACACCAGCAGCCTCAATCGTCTTGAATGTTTCGACATCAGCCACACCCAAGGCGAAGCCACCATCGCCTCTTGCGTGGTTTATGATGAACACAACATTCAACCCAAACAATATCGTCGCTACAACATCACCACCGCCCAAGCAGGCGATGACTATACCGCCATGCGCGAAGTACTCACCCGCCGTTACAGCAAACTATTAGAAGCACAAGCCAATGGCGAAACCGTTTCCTTTCCTGATGTTGTTTTAATTGACGGCGGCAAAGGACAAGTCAATATTGCCTTACAAGTTTGGCACGAATTGGGCTTAACCATTCCCATTATTGGCATCGCCAAAGGCGTAGAGCGCAAAGCAGGTTTAGAAGAACTCATCTTACCGTTTACAGGCGAAACCTTCCGTTTACCTGCCAACAGTCCTGCCCTTCACCTCTTACAAACCATACGCGACGAAGCCCACCGCTTTGCCATCACAGGACACCGCCAAAAACGCGACAAAGCTCGCCTTACCTCCTCACTCAACGACATCTCAGGCGTAGGCAACAAACGCCGTCAAGCCTTACTCGCCCGTTTTGGCGGTTTACGCGGCGTGATGGCTGCCAGCAAAGAAGATTTAGCCCAAGTTGAAGGCATCAGCCACGCCCTAGCCGAGAAAATCTATAACAGCCTACATTAATTCGCTATAATCCCCTTTTCAACCACACAAGCATCAAAATAAACAACTGCATCTGAAAAGTTGCCTTAACACGGAATCCGTTTTATGTCTTGGAACATACCTATCCTGCTCACATGGCTGCGCGTTTTACTCATCCCCATCTTTACTGCCCTTTTCTACCTACCCAACAACTGGATTACCCCCCAAACCACCAACTGGGTAGCTGCCAGCATCTTTGCCATTGCTGCCATCACTGATTGGTTTGATGGCTATCTTGCCCGCCGTTGGCAACAAACTTCCGATTTTGGTGCCTTTCTCGACCCCGTAGCCGACAAACTCATGGTTGCCGTTGCCCTCATCCTCTTAGTGAGCCTCAACCGCACCCACGCCATCTTTGCCATGATTATCATCGGACGCGAAATCACCATTTCCGCCTTGCGCGAATGGATGGCACAAATGGGCAAACGAGGCAGCGTTGCCGTTGCCACCATAGGCAAACTCAAAACCACCGCCCAAATGATAGCCATCTTATTACTCATTATCGGTTTAGAAAACTTTCATGGCTTCAACCTATTATTTTGGGGTAACTTATTGATGCTTATTGCTTCTATCCTCACCATTTGGTCTATGTTTTACTACCTTAAAATGGCATGGCAAGAATTTAATCATTAAATTTACACAAAACCCTTGACAATGATTTTAAACCCCTTATAATAGCGTCTTCTTTTGTTGAACAATAAACAAAGTTTAACAAAACCCTAGCGGGAATAGCTCAGTTGGTAGAGCGCAACCTTGCCAAGGTTGAGGTCGCGAGTTCGAGACTCGTTTCCCGCTCCAAATTAATTTTCAAATGTAATCTGCAAATGCGGGAATAGCTCAGTTGGTAGAGCGCAACCTTGCCAAGGTTGAGGTCGCGAGTTCGAGACTCGTTTCCCGCTCCAACCATCTACATTTGAATATCGCGGGAATAGCTCAGTTGGTAGAGCGCAACCTTGCCAAGGTTGAGGTCGCGAGTTCGAGACTCGTTTCCCGCTCCATAATTTGGCGAGATAGCAAAGTGGTTATGCAGCGGATTGCAAATCCGTAGACGCCGGTTCGATTCCGACTCTCGCCTCCATTTGAAAAATACCCTTGGCGGGGTGGCAGAGTGTTAATGCGATAAGGGGTGCAACCCTTGTATAGGCTGGTTAAAATCCACGCCCCCGCCTCCAAGTTTACTTCTCCTAACCAGAGAAGCCCGGGTGGTGAAATAGGTAGACACAACGGACTTAAAATCCGTCGCCTCTAAAACGGGCGTGCCGGTTCGATTCCGGCTCCGGGCACCA
>JBHADP010000150.1:0-6656 GCA_041855125.1 Neisseria sp.
CATCGCCCACAGCTAAGGTTCCCGCTTCCAAACGCCCTTGATAACCCCGAAAATCATCGCTGCTGCTGCCATCTTGTCGCGCCACACGTTGCACAGGGAAATGGGCAGGTAAGGCATCGGCTTGTTTGCTGGCAGCAGGCAGGTTTTCCAATAAGGGCAACAAGGCTTCCCCCTGATACCAAGGGGTATGGCTGCTGATTTGTACAATGTTGTCGCCACCCAATGCACTAATGGGGATAAAGCGAATATCAGTTTGCAAACCAATTTGACTGGCAAGTTTTTGATAAGCCGCTACAATTTGTTGATACGCGCTTTCATCAAAATTCAGCAAGTCCAATTTATTCACGGCAACAATGATGTGCGGTGTGCCTAAGAGTTTTAAAATTGCGCTATGCCGTTTGGTTTGAGGCAATAACACGGGTTCATCACCACTAAAATCCACGCGAGTGGCATCAATCAAGATGATGGCAGCATCGGCAGTTGATGCTCCTGTTACCATATTGCGCGTGTATTGTTCATGACCGGGTGTGTCGGCAATGATGAATTTGCGCTTGGGCGTGGCAAAATAGCGATAGGCAACATCAATGGTAATGCCTTGTTCGCGCTCGGCTGCCAAGCCATCGGTGAGGCTGGCAAAATCAGGGGTTTCGCCATTTTGGGCAGCTTGGTCGAGCTTGGCGAGTTGGTCGGTTAAGAGGGTTTTGCTGTCGTAAAGCAAACGCCCAATCAGGGTGGATTTGCCGTCATCTACGCTGCCAGCAGTGATAAAACGAAGTACCGAAGCGGTCATGGGGGTGTCCTTTATGGGTAAGCTGCTCGGCTTGGTTAGGGAGCAGCCATCTATCTGATTCTTAGAAATAGCCTGCTTTTTTACGCTCTTCCATCGCGGCTTCTGATACGCGGTCGTCCATACGGGTGGCGCTGCGTTCAGAAATGGTGGCGGCGGCGGTTTCAGCAATGATGTCGTTGGCATTGCTGGCGGTGCTGGCAACAGGGCAAGTGCAAGAAATATCGCCTACGGTGCGGAAACGCACGCTGCGGATTTCAGCCGTTTCGCCTTCACGTTTGGGCGTGAGAGGGGTGATGGGAACGAGCAAGCCATTGCGTTCCACCACTTCGCGCTGATGGGCATAATAAATCGGCGGCAACGCGAGGTTTTCACGCGCGATATATTGCCAAATATCCAATTCTGTCCAGTTGGAAATGGGGAACACGCGCATATTTTCGCCTTGGAATAAGCGGGTGTTATACAAGCTCCACAATTCGGGGCGTTGGTTTTTCGGATCCCATTGCCCAAATTCATCGCGGAACGAGAAAATGCGTTCTTTGGCACGCGCTTTTTCTTCATCACGGCGCGCACCGCCCATTAAAGCATCAAAACCTTGCTCTTCAATGGTTTCCACTAAAGTGATGGCTTGTGCGGCATTGCGCGAATCGGTTTCGCGGCGCAACACCACCGAGCCACGCCGAATCGAATCTTCCACATGACCCACCACCAGTTGCACACCTGTTCGTGCCACCGTTTCATCGCGGAACGTAATCACTTCGGGATAATTATGCCCCGTATCAATATGCAATAATTTAAACGGCAAATGCAGAGGACGACCCTCTAATTGAAAGGCTTTAACCGCCAAAGATAACAACACAACCGAGTCTTTACCGCCTGAAAACAACAAGGCAGGATTTTTCGCATCGGCAATCACCTCGCGAATAATATAAATGGATTCAGCTTCCAACCAATCTAAATGCTTGTTTTGGATAGACACAATGGTTTCCTTATACAGACAATAGCGTTTACTTTAACGAGCCATGTCTAAAAAAGGAAAGAATAGTTAGTTGTAATTAAATACGGTTTGGTTATATCCCTCTATAATAGGGTTGTCTATCGACACTTTTATGCTAATTTTAAGGAGAATACTGAATGACTAC
Organism: Neisseria sp.; assembly: GCA_041855125.1. Taxonomy (GTDB): domain Bacteria; phylum Pseudomonadota; class Gammaproteobacteria; order Burkholderiales; family Neisseriaceae; genus Neisseria. Next base: position 1,930 of record JBHADP010000150.1, read on the forward strand.
TCGTATTGAGCATGATTTATTAGGAGAACGCCATATCCCTGCTGATGCGTATTGGGGCATCCACACGTTACGCGCCACAGAAAACTTTAATATTTCGCACCAAACCATTTCAGATTTACCTGAATTGGTGCGCGGTATGGTGATGGTCAAAAAAGCTACCGCGCGCGCTAATGGCAAATTAGGTGTGATTCCTGCCGACATTGCTTTAGCGATTGAAGCCGCTTGTGATGCTGTCTTACAAGAAGGACGTTGTTTAGACCAATTTCCGTCTGATGTGTATCAAGGGGGAGCAGGCACATCGGTCAATATGAACACCAATGAAGTGATTGCCAATTTAGCCTTAGAGCATTTGGGTTATGACAAAGGACGTTACGACATCATCAATCCTATGGACCATGTCAATGCCAGCCAATCCACCAATGATGCCTATCCCACAGGCTTGCGATTGGCAATTCACAACAGCCTGCTTGCCATGCTCAATCATATTGCACACTTGCGCCATGCGTTTGAACATAAAGCAGCCGAGTTTGGCAATATTTTAAAAATGGGACGCACGCAATTACAAGATGCCGTTCCCATGACAGTTGGGCAAGAATTTGCTGCTTTTGCCACTTTATTGGCAGAAGAAGAAAGCCGTTTGGCAGCCAGCGCAGCATCATTGTTAAAAATCAATCTGGGGGCAACGGCGATTGGCACAGGTGTCAATGCACCTGAGGGTTATGCTGAATTGGCGGTTGCCAAATTATCGGAAATCAGTGGTTTTACTTGCACCCTCGCGCCCAATCTGATTGAAGCCACTTCGGATTGTGGTGGCTATATCAGTGTTCATGCTGCTTTAAAACGCGCTGCCGTGAAGTTATCAAAAATCTGTAATGATTTGCGCTTATTGTCTTCGGGACCTCGTGCAGGCTTGAACGAAATCAATTTGCCTGAAATGCAAGCAGGTTCATCGATTATGCCTGCCAAAGTGAATCCAGTGATTCCTGAAGTGGTGAATCAGGTGTGCTTTAAAATTATTGGCAACGACACCACCATCACGTTTGCGGCAGAAGCAGGACAATTACAGTTAAATGTGATGGAACCTGTGATTGCGCAAGCCATGTTTGAAAGCATTGCTTTATTGGGTAATGCTTGTGTGAATTTGGCAGAAAAATGCGTGTTGGGCATCACGGTGAATCGCGAAATATGCGAGCATTATGTGTTCCATTCCATCGGTTTAGTAACCTATCTCAATCCCTTTATTGGTCATCACAATGGCGATAAAGTGGGCAAGATTTGCGCCCAAACAGGCAAGAGTGTGCGCGAAGTGGTGTTGGAACTGAATTTATTAAGTGAAGAACAACTGGATGATATTTTGTCGCCACAAAATTTAATGAAACCTCAATATAAAGCCAAACGGTTTTAAGCGGTAAGTGAGAAAAGCGGGTGTCAGACCCGCTTTTTTATGGTTATTTGATTATTGATGCAAACCACATTCTTTGCTGTCTTTACTTTCCCACCACCAACGTCCTGCCCGAATGTCCTCATCTTTTTTAACAGGGCGGGTACAGGGTTCACAACCTATGCTGGGGTAGCCTTGTTGATATAAGGCATTCATAGGCACTTGATGCTGCTGCACATACGCCCACACATCGTCATCTTCCCAATCAAAAATGGGATTAAATTTGGCAATATTGCGTGCATCATCGTGTTCTTCTAATAGCAATTCTTGTCGAGTAACCGATTGGCTGCGTCTTTGCCCTGTGAGCCATGCAGTTGCATGGGCTAAGGCACGGTTGAGCGGTTCAATTTTGCGGATAAAACAACAGCGTTTGCGCAATGCAATGCTTTCATACATGGCAGCCGAACCATGTTGTTGCACAAATTGAGCCGCTTCTTCCGCTTGCGGTTGAAACACTTGCAACTGAATCACGGGATAATGCTGACGGGTTGCAGCAATTAAAGCCTCGGTTTCGGGGTTTAGCAAACCTGTATTAAGTGTGATGATTTGAATGGGCAGTTGGAGCTTGGCGATTTGGTCGGTAATAATCATGTCTTCTGCCGCCAAGCTCGATGCAAACACCGCTTGCGGAAAACGCTCGGCAATGTGTTGTAATCGTTGAGCTAAATCGGTTGTTTTTTGGGGCAAACGCGCCAATGCGTTGGCATCGGGCGCGGGAAGTTGCCAAAATTGGGGTTTCATGTGTTCACTCTATCGTTGTTTTCAAAACGATAATCGTGGCATGAAACCCTGTGTAAACCAAATAACGGTTTGCTCTTTGCTTATAGCCAATTATTTCATAGCCAAGGTGTTGAGCCAATCGCGTGGCTGTAAATACGCATTGAGTTTGGCTTCAGCCGAATCGGCTTCGGGCTGATAAGCGTATTCAAAACGCACCAAAGGTGGCATAGACATCAAAATGCTTTCTGTGCGTCCGCCACTTTGTAAACCAAAATGCGTGCCTCTGTCCCACACCAAATTAAATTCCACATAACGTCCACGCCGATAAAGCTGAAATTGGCGTTCACGTTCGCCATAAGGCATGGTTTTGCGCCGTGCCACAATCGGAAGATATGCCGTTAAATAGCCCTCGCCCACTTGACGGATAAAGTCTAAGCAAGTGGCAAAATCCCAGCGATTCAAGTCATCAAAAAATAAGCCACCCACACCACGCGCTTCTTGGCGGTGTTTTAAATAAAAATAATCATCACACCATGCTTTAAATTCAGCATAAACCTGTTCGCCAAATGGTTCGCAAAGTTTTTGAGCGGTCTGATGCCAATGCAGGATGTCCTCATCAAAAGGATAAAACGGTGTTAAATCAAAGCCTCCGCCAAACCACCACACAGGCGCTTGCTCTTCAGGATACGCCACAAAAAAGCGTACATTGGCATGACTGGTGGGCACATACGGATTGCGCGGATGAATCACCAACGACACGCCCATCGCTTCAAATGGTGCGCCTGCCAATTCAGGACGATGTGCAGTTGCAGAAGCAGGCATGGCTGCGCCTTTCACATGAGAAGAATTAACGCCTGCTTGTTCCCACACCGCCCCTTGTTTTAACACACGGCTTTGCCCCACGCCCAACACGCTTTGCCATTCATCGCTCACAAACTGCGCCGCACCTTCTTGTTGTTCTAATGCCCAACAAATTTGGTTTTGTAAATGCTGCAATACGTTTAACACCGCTTCCGTTTTCATTATTTACCTTTAAAAATAGGGTTTCAAACCATCACATTGTATTCTAATTCCTCAAAAAAAACCTGAGTGCTTGAAACCCCACGGTTTACGGCGGATAATTATTTATTAGTTGGGACAGTTTGATGTGTTGTCCTATGTGTTGAAACATTTTTTGAGCCAAACCATGCCCTATCACTTCACCCTACCTTCTTCTGGCGGACACGATTTTGTTTCTGCTGAACACCTGCCCTTAATCGTCTATTTTTATCCCAAAGACCACACCGCAGGCTGCACCACCGAAGGCTTAGACTTTAACGCCCGTTTAAGCCAATTTCAGGCATTGGGCTATACCGTGGTGGGTATTTCACGCGATAGCGTTAAAACCCACCAAAATTTTTGCCACAAACAAGGTTTTCAGTTTGAATTATTAAGCGATGCCGATGAAACCGTTTGCCGTTTATTTGATGTGATGAAACTGAAAAAAATGTATGGTAAAGAACACTATGGCATTGAACGCAGCACATTTGTATTAAACGCTCAAGGCGACATTACCCATGAATGGCGCAAAGTGAAAGTGGCAGGACACGCGCAAGCGGTGTTAGAAACCTTAACCAATCCATCCGATTAAAAACCATGTATCCACCCCAACCCATTGTCTTACGCATGAATGCGATTCGGCTTGAGCCTTTATCATTGCAACACGCCACAGGCTTACAGCAAGCCGCAGCCGATGGCGAATTATGGAGTTTGGTTTATACCTCTGTCCCTGAACCCCACCATACCATCGCTTATATCGAAACTGCACTGCACACAGCCAACCGCTTAGCTTTTGCAGTAATAGATGAAACCCATCAACAGATTATTGGCAGCACCAGTTATCATGATATTAATGTGCCTGCCCAGCGTTTAGAAATTGGCTATACATGGTATGGTAAAAGCCATTGGCGTAGCCATGTGAACACCACCTGCAAATATCTTTTGCTACAACATGCTTTTGAAACCCTAGCGGTGCAAACCGTAGGCTGGCGCACCGACCAGCTCAATCATCGTTCACAACAAGCCATTGAGCGTTTGGGTGCTAAAAAAGATGGTGTGATACGCGGCTTTCAAACAAGGCGCGATGGCAGCGTGCGTGATACTGTGATGTATAGCATGACGCAAAACGAGTGGGCAGTTGCCAAAGCGCATTTACGCGCCCGTTTGGGTTTACCACAAACCGAGGGTTAAATATGCCACATTATCCCTGTCTTTACCGCGCCCCATTTGGCAATATCACCTTGATTTTTGATGAACAACAGCAGCTTATTGCGCTAGAGCTACATGGCGAGCTGGAATATGCGCCTTATCCCTTGCCTATGGAGTGGCAACAAAAATTAGATGATTATTTTGCCGGTCGTCTTAAAAACTTCCATCACCCCATTTCCACCCAAGGCAGCGCGTTTCAACAACGTGTGTGGCAAGCCATTGCCGAAATTCCTGCTGGCACGGTGCGAACCTATCAAGAAATTGCACAACAAATTGGCAGCCATCCACGCGCGGTGGGGGGTGCGTGTGGCAAAAACCC
>JBHADP010000151.1:0-14381 GCA_041855125.1 Neisseria sp.
GCTTGCCATTCGGGTGAAAACTCGGCAAAGGGATAGTAAACGGCTTGCTGTGGGTTGTCGGGTTGGTAGGCTAAGAGGGCAACTGGGGGTTGCATACCTTGTTGTGCTAATAAAGGTAAGAGTGTATTGGCTTCGGGTGGACCTTCAATGAAAATGCGGTCGGGCTGAAATTGGTTGAGCGCATGCAAAAGATGACGGGCAGAACCTGCACCATGGTGGCGGATACCGAAGTATTGTGTTTGCATAATTTAGTCCTGATAAAATTCAATCGGCAGACCATCGGGGTCTTGGCAGAAAAAGAAGGTCTTGCCCGTATATTCGTCTTGGCGTATGGCTTCGCAGGCAACGCCTTTTGCCATGAGTTCTTGCCGTTTTTGTGTGGGGTTGGGAACGGCAAAGGCTAAATGTCGTAAGCCGCAGGCTTCGGGTTGGCTCGGGCGTGCAGGGGGATTGGGGAAGGAAAATAATTCTAATACATAATGTTGCCCAATGCCTAAATCCAGTTTGTATGATTGGCGTTCAGCGCGATAGTGTTCTGCTAACAGGGTGAAACCTAAGGTTTCGGTGTAAAACTGTTTGGAGGTGGGGTAATCCGAGCAGATTAAGGCGATATGGTGTAAGCGCATGGTTTATTCAAGTTTATCAATGGGTAATATAAAGGTGAGCTGACCAAATGGCGGTTCTCCCCCTAAGGCAGACGTGGAAAGGTTGCCAAGTAGGAAATAACGTTTGAGGCGGATTTGGTCGGGGCTGAATGAGGTGTGGTTGCGGTGGTTAATCAGTTGGGTTAGCTCGGCTAAAGTGGCGGGGGTTAATTCGGCAGTATTGAAATAAATGAGATAGCGTGGTTCGTAAGTGTCTTCGCCGTATTTTAAGTAACAGCCGCGTGCGCGAATAGAGGGGCTCAATGAAAGGGTGTTTAATTGGGCAGATGAGGGTTCAGCTTGGCTTAAATCGCGTCCATCGGTGGCATTCAGGCTAACAAAGTCTTGCGGACTGCTGTCTTGGAGCAGCCAAGTATCAGGTGTGTTGAGATGCAATACACGAAATAAGATTTGTTGTTTGGGTAAGCTGGCTTTGGGGCGTTGGCTGCGGGGGAGATGAAGATGATGTTCAAATTCAGGGCGTAAGTAGTAATGGGTAACTAAAAAGGGAAAACCATCATACGATGCCACTTCATCAGCCGACATGCCTGCTGTTGCCAGTTGTGCCAGCAGCGTTGCACTGCGTGGCATGGTTTGAATGCCATAACTGCCAATCAGTTTTTGATGGCAAGCGGTGGGACGAGGCGCAGCTGCCCATGCCGTATTGAAGTTGGCAAACAAGACAAGCAAAATGGAAAGAAGGTATTTTTTCAACATATTGGGTGGAATCAAGAGGGGTTGAGCGTATTGACTCAACCCATGTTCAACAGGGAATTACATCATATCGCGGGCAGCACGGTATAAGTCTTTCCAATCTTCGCGTTGCTTCACAACGGTTTCCATATATTCTTTCCACACAATTTCATCTTGTACAGGGTCTTTAATCACCGCTCCTAATAAGCCTGAAATCAAATCATCGGCTTTTAAGCTGCCATCACCAAAAAAGCTGCTTAATGTTAAACCATTATTCACCACAGAAATGGCTTCTGCGGTGGAGAGTGTGCCAGTAGGCACTTTGAGCTTGGTTTTTTTGTCGGCTGTTAAACCGCTACGCAGCTCACGGAAAATGGTTACGATACGGGTGATTTCTTCTAGTGCAGGCTGTTCCACAGGTAATTTCATGGTTTTTTCAAAGCTGGCAACACGGCGGCGCACAATTTCTGTTTCTTCTTGCAAACTGGCAGGCAGCGGCAAAATCACGGTGTTAAAACGGCGTTTGAGTGCGCTGGATAAATCATTCACACCTTTATCGCGGTTATTGGCAGTGGCAATCACATTAAAACCGCGAATGGCTTGCACTTCCGTATTTAATTCGGGAATAGGCATGGCTTTTTCTGACAAGATGGTGATGAGCGTATCTTGTACATCTGCTCCAATACGGGTGAGTTCTTCAATACGGGCAATTTTGCCTTGTTTCATCGCTCGCATCACAGGCGTTTCCACTAAGGCGCTTTCGCTAGGGCCTTTGGCTAATAATTCAGCATAGTTCCAACCATAACGAATGGCTTCTTCGCCTGTGCCTGCGGTGCCTTGTACCACATAAGTGGAATCGCCTGCCACGGCTGCTGCAATGTGTTCACTCACCCAGCTTTTTGCTGTACCAGGTAAACCATAGAGCAATAAGGCGCGGTCGGTGGCGAGTGTGGCAACTGCAATTTCCATTAAACGGCGGTTGCCAATGTATTTGGGGCTGACTTCAAAACCGTTTTTGAGTGTGCCGCCCATTAAATAGGTTACAACCGATTGGGGGGAAAGCTGCCAGTTTTCGGGAATGGGCTGGCTTTCTTGTTGTTTGAGTTCGTGTAGTTCTTCAGCAAATTGTTGTTCAGCATGTTGGCGTAGGATTTCAGACATGATGGTTTTTCCTATGGTTATTGGGTGGATTTAGAATGTGGACAGTAAGGCATGAAACTTTTGTTTCTGCTCAAAATAGTCTTGTAAAGGTTGATACCATTGGGCAAGGTAGGGTTCTGTTTCGGATAGTTTAGGCAAAGTGGCAAGGGCGGCATTGATGCTTGGCGCAGGGTGTAGGCAAGTGGCAATTTGCATCAATGTGGTGTTTGCAAAGTTTCTTTTGGCTTGTTTCATACCATCTAATATCAGGTGTGAATAGCTTTCGCCCCATGTGGTTTCAAAAGGTGAAACAAAATGGAAGTTGTCTATGAAATTCAGGGGGTTGAAACTGGTGTGATTCAATAAGGTTTCTTGTGTATCGGCAGGCAAATACATAAATAATCGGGTTAGGTAATGGGATAAACGTCCTTTAGCGGTGTTGTTAAGATGTTTGATGGCTGCAATGTTGAAATAGGGGTGGTCTATTTGTTGTATCCATGTTTCCCAATCAAGGTGTTGGATGGGAGGCGGATTCAGAGTGAGAATGTCGGCAGCTTGGGCTTCATCGACTTGGAGGAAATCTGCCCATGTTGCCAATGGTAAGGCGTAAACCAGTTGGCGAAGTTGGTATTGGTCATCGCTTTCGCCTTTTTGTGGGCTGATTTCTTCGATGCCTGCTGCTTTCATGTCAGCTGTGTAGGGTTGGGCTTGATATGACCATGTTTGTTGGCTGGGCTGATAGCGGAGACGCTCGGCAAGCCATGCTTGGTATTGTTGGTTCATCGGGCTGTTGGGCAGCTGGCGTAACAGGCGTTTGGCTTCTTCTTTGACGTTTTTGCTGCGGTCTTTGAGGGCGACAGTTAGAAAGTCGGTATCGTTGGGGGAAAGTTTGTCTGCCATCAGACAGAGGTATTCATAGCGGTGATTGGCAGGGGCGGTTTGCCAAATGTTTTGTAATTGTTCACGCGCTTCATCGGGTGCAACACGGCGTTTTTCGGCTAACCATGTTTTGCGTTGGCTAAAGGTGGCGAGTTCCCAATCGTTGTCTTGGTTGGGGGTAGGGGTGGGGTGATATTGCCCTGTTTGTTGTAGCAACCATTGCCCGTATACGCCGAATAGGGTGGTATGGGCGTAGGTGGTAAGCAGGCTGTTTGCTTGGGTTTGGAAATAGCTCAAGATGTCAAACAGGCTATCGGTAGGTAGGGTATAACGGTGTTGTGCCAGTTGTTGAAAGGCATAGCGCAATAACGGGTCGTTGTGTTGTTGAATCCATGTTTTGAGGAGTGGAGTCAGCGTGGCAGGCACGATGTGTTCATGGCTATTATCGGGCGGGGTGGGTAGGGCTTGCCAATCGGGGCTGTGGCTTTGCTCTAAGGCTTGTCCGCCGTAATAGTAGGCATGGCTGAGTGCGCTGAATTGGTAGAAACGGTCTTCTGGGGTGGCATGGGTGAGCTGTTGCCAATATTGTTGTAAAACGGCAGGGGTGTCGTGGGCAGGCTGAAAGGGTTGTTTAGCGGTGCCAAGTAGGGCGGTATTGAGCAGGGAAGTTAGCATGACAAAACTTTCATTTGACCGTGTGGATTGCTAAAAGACAGTAAGCGGCTTTGACGGGTGTCGTGGTGAAACAGAACAAAGGCGGTAAAGGGTTTGCCAAAGGTTTCGCTTAATAAAAACAGTTGTTGGGTTTCATTGAGTTGAATGGGCAAGATGTGTTTGCCATCGCTTAAGGCATGGTGTTCTGCTTGGCGCACCAGTTGAACATGGTCTAAACGCAAGGGGGTGTAGGTAATAAAGGGGTTGAGCTGTTGGTGTTGTTGTACCTGTTGGCTGGCGTATGCGATGGTGTTTTGGGCAGGGGGCAGGGCTAAGGGTTGGGACAGTATTTCCCATGTTTTGCTGATGGCGCGTTGTTGGGCAACGCCTGCATAGAAACATAATTCGCCTGCATATTGTGCGCCCACCAATACGGGTACGGTTTGGGCAGGTGCGTTGTGTATCACAAAATCCAAAATAAAGGCAAATTGTTGTTGGGCAGCACCGTAGAGCCAATAATAATGGGCTTCGCCTCGGTCGATTTCAAGCGTGGTGTGTCCAATATTAAACCATGTGTCCATGATGGCAGGACGGGTTAAAACGCTTTCTTTGGCGATGGGAAAACCTAAGCGGCTGTAAATTTCAGCTTGCCAAGCCTCATCAAATGAAGCGATATGGTTGAAACTTTGGCTTAATAAATGCAATTTGGATAAGCCCCACCATAATTCGGCTTGACGACTGGGGGGCAGGTTTGCCAGTTGTTGCAGTTGCCCTGCGATGGCGGGCAGTTGCGCGTCTATCATGCGTTTTGCCATATCATGAAAACGGGTGGATTGGTTGTTACGCAGTTGTACCAAGCCATTACGCAATAAGTCATTCAACCATAATTGCAAATCGGCTAAACCTTCGCTGGCTTTTTTTAAACGGGCTTCAAAGCGTTTTTGTTGGGCAACAGGGTCAACAGGGGCGGTATGCTCTGCTTTGGCAGCTTTATTGGCTTGGTTTTGCTGACGCTTGTCTAACCATTTGGTTACCCAATCGGGGGGCGTTTGGACAAGAAATTTGGGGGTTTGCTCGCTGAATAAAAATAAGAGCGCTAATGCGTGTTTGCAAGGGAATTTACGGCTGGGACAAGAACATTTAAAAGCAGGCTCACCACTTAAATCCACCGCCGTTTGATAGGGGTTGGAGCCACTTCCTTGACAATGCCCCCAAATGGTATGGTCATGTTGTTCCAATAACACCCATTTACTCAAGCCTAAACCTTTCGCCGCTTTCACTGAAGCGGCATCAGGGGCGATTTGGGTAATTTGTTCAGAAGTAAGCGGATTCATTAAAATTTCCTTGCAAGTGGAAACTTCTCTTGATTATAGAGAAGCAAGGGGCAGCCTTTTTCCATTAAGACCTGTATATAGGAGCATCATTATTTTAGCGTTCATATAGCTATTGGGCAAAAAAATTGCCAGCTTGTTGTTCTGGCGAGAATGGGGCATTCAATGATGCCCATTATTAATCAACTGATTTTAGAAATGTTTATTGATTTCAATAAACATTTTATTTTTACTGTGGTCATAGAATAAGTCATTACTGCTCACATTAGAGCGCATCACCGTTAATTTGGGTGTAAGCCCTTTAAAACTTAAAGAATTATGCCATAGGGATAATGAAGCATCGGTTTCATGGTCGCGTCGGCGTTCATCCTGACTAAAAAAACTGGGAGTTTGATAAAGGCGCTTGGCATAACTGATTTGAGCACGGCTGGCAAAACCTAAAGGCCATTCTTGCCCCCAAGTGAGACGTATGCTATGGCGATTGAAATTATCAGAACGGTCGTTTTTATTACGCTCTTGGTATAAATCGGTACCTACTAACCAATATTGGCGCGGATTGTTAAGAAACAATAATGAGCCACTATATAGATAACTGTTAATATCATTATATTGTTGTTGAATATTTTGTCGATTGCCATACTCGAAAGCGGTTAGCGTTTGGATGCGTGGGGAGTGCCAACGATTCCAATGAAGGCGCGCACCATTGGTGTAAGTGTAGGCATGTTTGCCGTAAAATCGTCTTTCGTGAAAGGGCGAAATACCTAAATCATTACGTTGGTTAGCATGCCCTATTCCAACAGAAGCGCGCGCAGTCATATCGTTGTAACGAGTGTGGGCTGGGTAATGTTTCCCAAAAGAATTGATGCCCAGTTCGGTATAAAAACCGTTATCTAGCGACCATTTTTTTTCTGCCCCTACTTGATAATTGATGCTCCAGCTATTGATAGGATTTTCAAACGACCAGCCGCGAAAGCAACTATCGCTGGGGTCTTCATAGCGGGCAGCTTGGCAAGCAATATCATCTAAATAATAACCTAGGCGGTTTTTTTCAGGGGCTTGATTGATGTTTTTATCGTGAGTTGCACCTACGTTGGCATAAAACTGCCAAGCATCACGATTTTCTAATTCTGCTTGATAGTGGCTCACTAAGTGCTGAATGTTTTCAGGTAAGGATTGTTGAGCTAAATGAGAAAATTGCTTATTGGCTGCTTTATTTTGCTTATCTTCAAATAAGGCTTGAGCTAACTGAAATTGTAAGGGCGTGGCATCAGGGCGTTCTGTAATCAACTCTTGATACAATTTAACCGCTTCGCCTGCATGACCATCTGATTGTTTAAGAATGGCTTGACCATATTTAATCAAATTGGGGTCGTGTTTGGGCAGTTGTTGATAAAGTGGCAACAGATTTTGAATGGCGGCAGTATTTTGCGCCACAATAGCTGAAGACATGGCGCGCTCTAATAAGGCAGGATTTTCTAATAAAGTTTGATTATCTACTTCTAATACTTGGTTTTGCTTATTGGCTTTAGGTAAATTAATGGGACGTAATTCAGTTTCTACTAAAGGCGATGGTTCAGCAACATTAAAATGTCTTTCTGGCTCAGGAATCGCATTGATATGAGCATGAACACTTAAATTGATGGGTTTGAGTTCTTGTTCAAGCCCTTGAGTATTAAAATTGCGTTCGGGTCCATTGGGACGTAAGTCTGCTGGAATTTCCGCATTCGCTGTTATTGAAACGGTGGCTACTGAGCAAATGAATAATAATTTTTTCATAATGTTTTTTTGATGTTTGATAAAAATGGGTGTTGCTTCAATCAAACCTAGTCATTACAAGCATGAATAAAATGGGCATTAAACCTGCTTAATGAATAAAACCGCCTGAATCAATCAGACGGCTTATTCATACTTATATTGGCTTAGTCACGTTTTGCGCCATAGCCGCCAATCAGTTGTTGGTTGTTGCCAGATAAACCATATGTGCCACCAATTTCAGCCGCATCTGCACCGTAGAATTTACCATTGAGCGTACCGCTTAGGGCTTTATCAGCAGTGTTTACATTGCCTTTAAAGCTGTTGCTATTGGCGTTCCAAGTGGCGGTACCGTGCATATTGTAGTTAGCGGCTTGGGTAGATACACGGTGTCCTTGGCTATTAATAGTATGGAATTGAGCGTTGTTGGTGGTGAAGAGCAAGCCTTTTTTCGCAAAATCTGCCACTGCAGTAACATTAGCCGTTAATTGCTTATCACCTACACCATTGTTGGTAACATAAGCAGTGGTAATACCACGATAAGTTGCTGTACCTTGAGTGGGCATAGAAGCAGCCGGAGTTTCATCACCTAAGCTCTGATAGCCGTGAGTGATACCGTTTTTAGGGTCTTTGTAGTGGGCAAAGGTTTGATAAGTCCAACCTGCAGCAGCAGAATCGTGCAACACTAAGCTCGTACCATCTGCAAATTGCATGGTATACACACCATCAAAGGCTTTATCAAATACTAAGCCATTTTTGTCTTTCTTGTTGTAGGCAATGCCATCAAGAGTTGTTTTTACACGGCTTTCCAGGTTTTGGCGCAATGCTAATTTTTGGTCGTAAACAGGCTTAATTTTATCTAATTCGGCTTGAGCTTTAGAAATACCCTCAGCATCATTTGATTTAAGCGCAGTGGCTAAGGCGTCTTGTGCTGATTTAAGGGTGGCATAATCAGATTTAATTTCTGCATCTAAGGTAGTTTTAGCAATAGAAGTAACACTATTTGCTGCCGCACCTGTTAATTCACCAATAGCAAATTTCGATGTGCCTACAGAGCCACCTTTTGCAATAGCAGAATGGGGTGTCATGTATTCAATTTGCGTAGCAGGATCGGTAGCCGAATTGGTGAAAACTACACCATCAATCACAACGGTATCATTTGTGTTTTTAACCAAGTTTTTGATAATACCCAATTGGGTATCTAGCAATGCAGGTTTGCCATCAACGGTGCGTAACTGCATATGAGGGTTGTGTTGCTGTGGGTTAGAAGATGAAATAAATGAAGTATGTTGTGGTGTGGGAAGATTTAAAGGAGTTAAGCTGGCATTGTCGATAATGGTTTTATCTAAAATGTTTGTTAATTTTTGTGCGGCTGTTTCGCTCACCCATGTTTTTTGGTTATCACTTAATGCTTTAAACGCTTTATCTACTTGGAGTAATTGTGCTTCTTCTGCTGTTGTATCAATTTGATTAGCAGCAGGTAATTTATTGATAGCATCTGATACAGCTTTAGCAGCCGCTTTATTGGCTTGTAAAGCAGTATTTAATGTTTCTAATTTGCTTACATTGCTTGCACTAATGCGTGCTTTTTGTGAAGCAGATAATTGGTTATAGTTGTTTAAGGTGTGTACGATAGCTGCCTCATCAGCGGCAGTTATTTCTTCTAAGCTGGTCAAGGCTTCGATTTGTTTGTTAACGCTATTAGCGGCTTGAATGTCTTGAATGCTGGTGCCATTGATTTGTAATTGGTTGCCACCGCCGCCACCACCACAAGCAGCTAAAACAGCCGCGCAAATAATGGTTAATGCGATAGATTGAATAGGCTTCTGAGTAGTCATTTTTAACCCCTAAGTGTTTAAAGTGGACGAGAGATTTTACCGTTTTAACGGCTTAAATATAGTTGCCAAATTATAAAGCAATTGTTTATTTGCTTTGGGTAAGCAACTTTTTAATTTACTTAAATTTACGAATAGTTATTTATTTTGATGTTTTTAGGCATCTAGATTGCTTGTTTTTGATTCAAACATAACCAAGCTGACGGGATAATGAGCTTAGGTTATGTTTGAGAAAGATAGATTGTTTAGCCCACTTCAGGTAAGGTCATTGCCAACACGGTTTGTTCTTGTGTGGCACGGAAATCGGCGAGTTTTTGTGCCAATTCGGCATCGTGGTTGGCGAGTAGGGAGATGGCAAATAAGGCGGCATTGGCGGCACCTGCTTCACCAATAGCAAACGTTGCCACAGGCACGCCTTTGGGCATTTGCACAATAGACAATAAAGAGTCTTCGCCACGCAAATATTTGCTGGGCACAGGTACACCCAACACAGGCACGGTGGTTTTGGCAGCCACCATACCCGGTAAGTGTGCCGCACCACCTGCACCTGCAATAATGGCTTGAATACCCCGTTCTCGTGCGGTTTCGGCATATTCAAACATTAAATCAGGTGTGCGATGGGCAGAAACCACGCGTGCTTCATAAGCAACGCCAAATTGTTGTAAAAACTGTGCTGCATGTTGCATTACAGGCCAGTCGCTGTTGCTGCCCATGATGATGCCGATTTTTGCCATGATGTTTCCTTTATATGAGGTTATTTAAGTTGCAGTGCAGCGCGTTTGGCGGCAGCACTATCGGGATAAATGTGAATCAGTTTGCGCCAAGTGTTGCGGGCAATGTCTTTTTGTTGCATTTGCCATTGACATTGTCCAATAATCAACATGGTTTCGGCGGCTTCGGGAGTGGAACGGAAAAGGGTGATGTAGCGTTGTCCAATGTTGATGGTGGATTCGCAGTTGTTGAGTTTGTAATGACTGCGCAGCAGTAAAAACATGCTTTGGCGGTCAATTTCGCTGCCGCTGCCGCCGTTTTCGGTGTGGCGTAAGGTTTTTAATACGGCTGTGTAGTTGCCTGTACGATATTGTTCCCGCGCGGTGTTGAGCGTGGGATTGGTAAGCGGTGTGGGAGAGGAGGCAATTTGGCTGGTAGAAGATGAAGTGGCAGTGGTTTGTTTTTTAGGTGTTTTTTTGGAGGTGTTTTTTTTAGTGGGTGCAGTGGTACGAGAACGAGTGGGTGTGCTGGGGGTAGTGCTGCGTTCTAATTGCTGCACACGGGTTTGTAAGCTGTTTAATTGTTTTTTTAAACTGCTGACTTCGGCATTTAAGGCGTTTAATTGTTGCAAATGTTGTTCAGTCTCAGTTGGAGGGGGAGGCGAGACAGGCAAGGGTTCGTGTGGGATAGGGCGCACGATGGTGCAAGCGGTTAGAGCAGCAAAGAGAATTGGGGAAAACAGGTGTTTCATGGTCTGGCGCTCTCTTGGCAGTGGGATTATTTTTTGAGCAACAAAGTTAAGCCATCACCCACAGGCAAGGTGATGGGAATGATGCGTTCATCATGCGGTAAGGCGGCATTAAATGCTTGTAAAATGTTGTGGGCTGGTGGAGCCTGCTCGGAGGGAGGTGACATCACTCGTCCACCTAATAAGACGTTATCAATGGCAATCACGCCACCTTGTCGTACCAATTTTAAGCAGCGCTCATAGTATTCAGGCGTGGGAGGTTTGTCGGCATCAATAAAGGCAAGGTCGTAATGATTGGCATAGCCATCAGCCAGCAATTCATCTAAGGTAAACAAGGCTGGTTGTAGATGCAGATTGATTTTATGTGCCACATCAGCTTCTTGCCATGCTGCTTGGGCGCGTTGGGTAAAGCTAACATTGATGTCGCAAGCGGTGATTTTGCCATGTGGGGGCAGGGCAAGGGCAACGGCGGTGCTGCTGTATCCTGTAAAAACGCCGATTTCCAGATAGTTTTCTGCTCGCATCAGGCGCACTAACCATGCTAATAATGCGGCTTGTTCGGGTGCAATCGCCATTTTGCCCAAACGATGGCTTTCGGTGTCGGCACGCAAACGCGCCAAAACAGGATGCTCAGGCTCGCTGATTTGGCGCAGATAAGACAATAATTCGGGCGTAACCGCCGTGGCAGTAACAGACATAATGGGCTTTAATCTGGTTGATAAGCGTAGGGTTTTTTGGGTAGTTTGGCTGCTTCAAAATTGGCTTGTTCTTCGGGATTGAGTTCCACATCCCATAATAAACCACGGTTTTTTAAACGTTGTTCGGCTTCTTGTGGATTTTTGGCAAGATAATCATTGAGAAATTGAGTGGCTTCAGATTGATAGTGATACATGGTAGTTTCCTTAAAATCATGGTAATGAGTGGCATTTATTATAGCCGATGATAATTTGTTTGCCGACTATTAGATGGTTATAATACATTTGTTTTGATTATTTTATTTATCTGCCAAACGAATTGTTTGAAACCTTTGCAGGGCGGCTTGATGGGAACAGGCTGCCCTGCAAAGGTTTCAAATACAGATGTTTCAAACAATTTACGCGGTAATGTGAACCAATTATGTTAAAAAAACTCTGGCACAAGGTGGTGAATAAATCCACCGAGCCTATTCAAAAAACCATTTTACCTTTTGAGCAGCATCATTTAGATGCGGATGATTTGAGCTTTGCGGCGGAAAAAGTGATTAGTCGCTTACAACAAGCAGGTTTTCAAGCCTATGTGGTGGGAGGGGCAGTACGCGATTTATTGCAAGGCATTGAGCCAAAAGATTTTGATATTGCCACCAATGCCAAACCTGAAGAAATCCGCCAAATCTTTCGCCGCAGCCGTGTGATTGGCAAACGTTTCCCCATCGTGCATGTGATGATAGGACCTGAAACCATTGAAGTAACCACATTTCGCGGAGGCGATAAAGGTTTACAAAATGAACAAGGTCGCATTATGCAAGACAACACATATGGCACATTAGAAGAAGATGCCCAACGGCGCGACTTTACATGTAATGCTCTTTATTTTGACCCCATTCAACGCGAAATCATTGATTTTCACGATGGCGTGAACGACATTGCCCAACGCCAATTGGTGATGATAGGCAATGCAGCCGAACGTTATCAAGAAGACCCCGTGCGGATTTTGCGTGCAATACGCTTATCGGGCAAACTCGGTTTTGAAGTTGAATCGCACACGGCTGCGCCCATTGCCAAATATGCCCATCGTTTGAAAGAAGAACCGCCTGCGCGCCTGTTTGACGAAGTGATGAAACTGCTGTTTTCAGGCTATGCGCGCCGTTGCTTAGAACAAATTGCCCATTTAGGCATCGACACCTCTATCCATCCCGTGTTAGATGGCTTACAACAAGCCAGTAAGAGTAAAAGCAATTTAGCCAATATCGCATTAAAAAATACTGATGAACGCTTGCGTGAAGACAAATCCGTGTCGGTGGGATTTGTGTTGGCTGCCGTTTTGTGGAACGACCTCAATCAGCGTTGGCAAAAACACTTACAACGCGGTGAAAAAAACACCCCTGCATTAAACGAAGCCATTGCCGAATTGCGTGAAACCATGGAAAAAGGTTGGGGCGTGCCACAAAAATTTGCCGCCACCATGCGCGAAATTTGGATATTACAGCCTCAGTTTGACAATCGGCGCGGTGCGCGTCCTTATCGCCTATTGGCACAACCTCGCTTTCGTGCTGCCTACGATTTCTTAAGTTTGCGCGCCCAAATAGGCGAGATTAGCCAAGAGATAGTGGATTGGTGGACACAGTTTCAACAAGCCAATGAAACCACTCGCCTTGAAATGACCACGTCCCAGTCATCACGCTCAGCCGAGGGCGAAACCAAACGCAAACGCCGTAAACCCCGTAAACGCAAGCCGAAAGCAGAACATCATGGCGAATAAATCCATTGCAATCATCGCATTAGGCAGCAATTTGGCACAGCCTATTGCCCAAATTCAAGCTGCTTTAGCCCAAATTGCCCAAATTCCCCACACGCAATTATTGAAAACCTCATCATTGTATCAAACAGCGCCTGTGGGCTATGCCGACCAACCCGATTTTATCAACGCAGTGTGCATGGTAGAAACCACATTAAGTGGTGTTGATTTATTGCAAACGTTGCAACAAATCGAACAACAATTTGGGCGTGAACGACATTTTCGCAACGCCCCGCGTACACTCGATTTAGATATTATTGACTATGCCCAACAATCAAGCGAAGATGCGCTACTAACCTTACCTCATCCGCGCGCTCACCAACGTAGCTTTGTCATGATGCCCCTAGCCGAAATCGCGCCCGATTATCGCATAGGACAACACGGCACGGCTGCTGAATTGAGTGCGCGTTTAGGCAATCAAGGCATACAAAAACTCAATTTATGCCCCCATTTGAATCAACAATAAATGCAGTTATTTTTAAAGTAAGTCAAACATTATGGATTACAAATACATCGTTGTAGAAGGCTCAATCGGTAGCGGAAAATCACAACTGGCACAACGTCTTGCTGAACATTTTAATGCACTCTATCTGACCGAAAGTCCTGAAAATAACCCCTTTTTGGAGCGTTTTTACCTGAATGCTGCCAATCATGGTTTAGCCAGTGAGCTGTATTTTCTCTTGCGCCGTGCAGAAGCCATCGACATCATCAATTTTGAAGAAAAAAACAACCATTGCATTGTGGCGGATTTCCTCTTAGAAAAAGACCAAATCTTTGTGCCAGTGGTATTAAGCAGCAACGAACCGGGCAATGAACAAACCCTGTTTTGGCAAACCAAATACAAAATCATGCCCGAAATTCCCGTGCCTGATTTAGTGATTTACTTAGAAACCAGCGATGATGTGATTAATAAACGCCTACAAAAACGTACCGACCAAAGTTGGCGTTTATTCCCCGATGGCTATATCAACCAAATCCATGAAGGCTATCGCCGTTTTTTCCATGTGTACGACCATTCGCCCGTATTAACCGTCAAAGCCGATACCTTTGATTTTGCCAACAACCCCGAGCATTTTGAAATGCTCTTAGATGCCATTAAAAACCAACAAGGCAACCGCCTGTTTTTAAACTTAGGTTTTCAAGAAAATGAATAAACCTTGCTGAACCATTGAGCCGTCTGACGAGGCGGCTTTATTTTTTTAAGAATTGAAATCCACCCAAACAACACCATATTCCGTTCCATTCACGATTGTGATTTATCCACAGGAAACCTTATGATTACCGTTAATACTCTACGCCAAATGAAAGCCCAAGGCGACAAAATCGCCATGCTCACTTGCTATGAAGCCAGTTTCGCCACCCTAATGAACGAAGCTGGTGTTGATGTGTTGCTGGTGGGTGATTCACTTGGCATGGCTGTGCAAGGACAAACCTCTACTTTGCCAGTGAGCTTACAAGATATGTGTTATCACACCGCCGCCGTTGCGCGGGGGAATCGACA
>JBHADP010000152.1:0-7821 GCA_041855125.1 Neisseria sp.
ACACATACACATAAAGGAATTCCATGTTATTGGCACTCTCTCTCAGCGACTTTGTGATAGTAGACCAACTCAAACTGAATTTTGAAACGGGGTTCACCGTCTTAACAGGCGAAACAGGCGCAGGTAAATCCATTACCCTAGATGCCATCGGCTTATTATTAGGCGACAAAGCTGATTATGGGCAGGTGCGTCAAGGCGCAAAAGAAGCACGTTTGTCTGCCCTATTCGACATCAGCCAACTACCCCAACTGCAAGCCCAACTCCACGAACAAGGTTTTCTAAACGATGGCAGCGATGAATTGGCAATTCGCCGTATCATTGATGCCAAAGGTAAAAGCCGCAGCTTTATCAATAACCAAGCTGCCACCCTTGCACAGCTCAAACAAATTGGCAGCCAGCTCATCGACATTCACGGACAAAATGCCCACCATTCACTCAACCATGAAACCGCCCAACGCGAACTGCTCGATGCCTTTGCCAACCATCAAGAATCGGTGCAGGCCGTAAAAACAGCCTATCACCAATGGCAACAAGCCAAAAAAGCCCTGCATGATGCCCAAAACCAAGCCGAAACCCTAGAAATCGAAAGGGAACGGCTAGAATGGCAATACAACGAATTATCCCAACTGCATTTGCGCCCCAACGAATGGGAACAACTCAGCCAAAGCCATGACAGCTTGGCACACGCTGCCGAATTGCTCCAAGCCGCCCAGTTTACCGAAGACACCATTGATGGCGACAACGGCATCCAACGCCAACTGTATCAATGCCAAAAAACCCTCACCCAATTAAGCCATATCGAGCCCCGTTTTGCCGAAAGCCTACAACTGCTCGCCAGCATTGAAGCCGAATTAAGCGAAGTGAGCGCCAATATGCGCGATGTGGCAGCCTATGTTGAAATCAACCCTAATGAATTGGCAGCCCAAGAAGCACGGTTAAGCGAATTAGTTAGCATGGCACGCAAATATCGCGTTGAGCCAGAAGAATTGCCCGCCAAACAAACCGAAATCGAAACCGCCCTTGCAGCCTTAGAAGCGGCTGCCGATATTGCAGCCTTAGAAGCGGCGGTTCAACAAAGCGAACAAGCCTATTTTAACCTTGCCCAACCCCTCTCTCATCGCCGCCAACAAACTGCCAAACGACTCAGCCAAGAAACCACCGCCCATATGCAAGAACTCGCCATGAAAGGCGCACACTTCCATATCGAACTACTCCCCTGCCCACCCAGCGCACACGGCTTAGAACACATACAATACCAAGTTGCCGCCAACAAAGGCAGCGCATTGCGTCCACTAAACAAAGTTGCCTCAGGTGGCGAATTGGCGCGCATTAGCTTAGCGCTCCAAGTCGTAACCAGCCAATACACCCACGTTCCCACCCTCATCTTTGACGAAGTGGATACAGGCATTGGTGGCGGTGTGGCAGAAATCGTGGGCAAAGCCCTACGCGCCTTAGGCAAACAACATCAAGTGTTAGCCGTTACCCATCTTCCCCAAGTAGCCGCGTGTGGCGAACACCATTGGCAAGTATACAAACACAGCGATGGCGAACAAACCATTAGCCAAATCAACATTTTAAACAAACAAGGTCGCACCGAAGAAATCGCCCGTATGCTAGGGGGCGAAGTGCTAACCGACCTCACTCGCCGCCATGCTGCCGAACTCCTAACCCTATCCTCCACTTCCACTTAACTACCTGAAAATATGTAAAATTCATAATAGCCAACAAAAAAACATCACTTGCCGCACAAAAACGTAAAAAAACTTAACGAAACATAGCATTTCGGCTACAATTCCGCCGAAATAGAAGGCAGCACGGCTGCCGTCCGTTTATTTCACAGGAACCCTCAAAACATGACACAAGAAACCGCTTTGGGCGCGGCATTAAAATCAGCCGTGCAAACCATGAGCAAGAAAAAACAAACCGATATGATTGCCGACCATATTTACGGCAAATACGACGTTTTTAAACGCTTTAAACCCTTAGCATTAGGCATAGACCAAGACCTAGCCGCCGCCATGCCACAATATGACCCTGCCTTAATTGCGCGCGTGTTGGCAAACCATTGCCGCCGCCCACGTTACCTCACAGCCTTGGCGCGTGGTGGCAAGCGTT
Organism: Neisseria sp.; assembly: GCA_041855125.1. GTDB lineage: Bacteria > Pseudomonadota > Gammaproteobacteria > Burkholderiales > Neisseriaceae > Neisseria. The sequence continues at coordinate 2,116 of JBHADP010000152.1, forward strand.
TTGACCTCAACAACCGCTTTAAAGGCGAAGTGAGCGCAGAAGAACAAGCCATTGCCGCCCAGCACCCAATAGTTAAAGAAATATTGGCACGCCAAGCTGCCAAACCAACCCGCGCTCCAGCCAGCGAAGCCACTGCGCCCGAAGCACCTGAAGCCGAATAAACCCAACTTCTCATTCGCAATACATTCATATCGGTCGGATTTCCCCATCCGACTTTTTTCATGCCTACGCCTTTACACACTATCAACTGTTATCATTTATCCCATTCATTTTCCGACTGATGAACGTTTAAGCCTGCTTTTCGGCTGCTCTTTAAGTTAAGATTTTATTAAGCAATATTTTTGATGGTTAAAAAATTTGGAACATCAAATTTATCTTTTAAACCATTTAAAACAAAAGAAATTTTAAGACAAGTGGTTGAAAAACTAGCCCCACCAATCAGGGATTAAGGCATTTCTGATTAAACAATGGATTTTGGCGCTTGCCGCTTTTTAGAAAAATATTCTATCAAAATTTGAAATAAATTTAACAAAAAATTTCCCATTTATCTCTCAGACTTAATATTAATGGCGATAATTTAACCCTTAGCCAGTTTTTATTTGACTTTAAAAAATATTAAATGATAATAACACCATCATATTTTGAGCTAACATTGATTGAATCAGGAGCCCTTTTATGTCTTTTTCTATTAATTTTTTTACAGTCTCACAAGATGAGCTAGACACCCTTATCCAAACCCAAGACCAAGCCTTATTTGACAAACTGGCTGATGAACGTGTTAGCAATCCGCCACTTGGCGTTACCACCAATGAATTTGCCCCCGAGTGTATTGACTTGTTAGAAAATCTACCCTTTGCCAAACCGCTGCTTCAGCATCTTGAGTCAGACCCCCATGACGCACTTGCCCCTCTGGCAGGATATGGCGATACTCGTGTCATGACACCCGATGAGGCTTATACAATTTGGGATTCATTTACTAATTATGTTTGTTTTGAAACTGAAATTGTAGAGTATTGTAAGGCAACCAATAAAGATATTGAATATGAATACAGAGAACCACTAACTACGTTTTATAAGTTGCAATATATGTTCCACCACGCCAAAGACGAGAACTTATTCGTCATCTCGTATTGTGAATAAGCAACTGTAATAGCACAATTTTTTATGATTCAATAAAAACACCATCAATGGATTGATGGTGTTTTTGTGTTATGACCGATTATCTTAAAAACGCGCGTGCGTTACAGCTAGCCCCATCAAGCAGAAATAAAAAAAAGCTACCTAAAATTTTAGGTAGCTTTTTTCTTGTGCGAAGTGTTTATGATGATGTTGGGTGTTAGGGTGTGCCTTGTACGTCAATAATCATCACTTCTGATTGTGAACCCAAGCGAAAGGGAACACCCCAAAAGCCATAACCTGAGGTTACGAAAAAATGTCCGTTATGAATGCGCTCATAGCCATAATGTACGCGGTTGATTGCCCATACAATCAGGTTGGCAGGAAATACTTGTCCATTATGCACATGACCTGATACTTGGATGTCTATGGGCAGTTGGGCGTGTTGTTCGATTTGGCTGGGGCGATGGTCTAGTAAAATCACGGGTTTATGGGTATCCACTTGTTTTAATAAGGTGGCGGTGGCTTGGCGTTGTTTATCTAAATCATCAGGGCGACCGATGATGTTGATGCCGTTTATTTCAATGGCTTGGTCGTTTAATACGGTGATGCCTGCAGCTTGAATGGCGGCAGTGATTTGCTTTTGTGCGCCGAATAAGTCGTGGTTGCCTAAGGTGGCATAAACGCCCAAGGGGGCGCGCAATTTGGCAAGATGAGGCTGCATGTTTTCGGCTTCGTAGGCGATGGTGTTGTCGTCCATAATGTCGCCTGGCATTAAAATCATGTCCACTTGTTCGCGCTGCATGATGTTGGCTAAGTCGTCTAGTTGCTTGCTGCCAAAGAGTTTGCCTAAATGTAAGTCGCTCACCATGCCTATGCGAATGGGTTGGGCAAGGGGTTTGTTGATTTGGATGGCATAATGGCGCACGGTTGGCACATAGGCGTTGTAAATGGCTAAGCCAAATAGTCCTGCTAAAAATAGGGGGGCAAAGATGCGTAAGCCTCGTGATAAGCGCGTTTGTTCAATGGTTTGACGCAAGGAAAGCCAGATAAGCCATGTTGCCAATGCGGTAAACAGGGTAAACAGTAATAACACCATCCAGCCTGCAGTGAGGCGAAAGGCGCCAAACCATACGCGCATCATGGATAATGCTAATAAGCCATTGCCAACTGTAAACAAGGTTATGCCTATTAGCCAGCGATGTCCACGCTGTAAGCGTCCTTTAAAAAGCCAAAAGATGGATTTCATGAAGGCAAAGGTAAAGGGCTGCATCAGTAATATAAACATTAAGCTAAAGGTTAGTCTCACCGCAGGGTTTCCCATTTGAAAAAGTGGGCATTGTAGCATTAGGGGCAGTTATCACGATGGCAGGAAAAGTAAAGAATAGTTGGCAAAACCGCTTATAATATCCTATTCTTTTTTTGGAGTATGTTCATGACCACCCCTCAAACCGCGATTATTCCCGATCATTGTCAGGCAGGGATTTATATTGAAGCGAATGTGAAGCCTGAACAGCAAGACCTGATTAAGCAAGCGTGTCGGCAAAGTTTGGCAGCATTGGCGCAACTACAAAGCCAGTTTCCTCATCTTAAATTGGGTTTAACCATTGCTTTTGGTGCAGATTATTGGCGCAGTTTTCAGCATCTAGATGAAGGCACGGAAATCAAGCCGTTTCGCGCTTTGGGCAAGGGTCTTTGCCCTGCCACACAATGCGATTTGATGATTCATATTCAATCTTTATTACACAAGGTGAATTATGCGCTTGCCAGTCAGGTGTTGGCGGCATTTGGTGAGGCGATTGAGGTTGAAAATGAAACGCATGGTTTTCGCTTATTAGAAGACCGTGGTGTGGAAGGTTTTGTGGATGGCACGGAAAATCCGCAAGGTGATGATAAGGTGCAGCAAGTTGGTGTGATTGCAGAGGGCAAAGATGCAGGCGGCAGTTATATTGTGTTACAAAAATATCTGCATGATTTAGATAAATGGAATCGTATTAGCATCAGTGAACAAGAAGCCTGTATTGGGCGCAGCAAAATCAGCAATGAGGAATTCAGTCGTGCCGACCGTTTGCCCGATTCGCATTTAAACCGCACCAATTTAAAAGAAAATGGCGTGGGTTTAAAAATTGTGCGCCGCAGTTTGCCTTTTGGCACGGTGTCGGGAGAACATGGCTTGATGTTTATTGCCTATTGTGCGCGTTTGCATCATATTGAACAACAGCTTTTGCATATGTTTGGTGAAGCCGATGGCAAAACAGATTTATTGCTCACTCATCTAACGCGCGTTCAACGCAGCGCCTATTATTACGCACCCAGCGTAGAACGTTTGCAACAACTCTAACCCGTCAGGCAGGTACGCCCTGCCTGTGGTTTGACCATCATGCTCACCGACACCCATACTCATCTTGCCGACCCCATACTGGCTCAACAGCTGCCTGATGTGTTGCAACAAGCACAGCAAGCAGGTGTAACACGCTTTATTGTGCCTGCCACTCATGCAGCAGATTGGCAAGCGGTATTGGCATTAAGTGCGCCTCACATTCTGCCTGCATTGGGCATACACCCTTGGTGGGCTGATGCCGCAACAGAAGATGATTTTGCCACGCTTGATGCCCTACTCTCACAACATACGCGCGTATTGGTGGGCGAAATTGGTTTAGATTATCTTCACGCCCCAACTCCCACCGCTCGCCAACACCAGCAAACCGCTTTGACTGCCCAACTTCGCCTTGCCCAACAACATCAACGCCCCATTATTTTGCACAATCTACGCGCCACCCATGATGTGGTCAGGCTAATCAAACAAACGGGATTTCAACAAGGGGGTTTTGCTCATGCGTTTTCGGGTAGCTTAGAAGAAGCGTATCATTTAATTGAACACGGTTTTTTAATTGGCATGGGTGCTTTATTGCTGAACTCTCGCGCACAAAAAGTGCGCCATGCTGCCAGCAAACTGCCCTTAGAACATTTGGTATTAGAAACCGACAGCCCATTTATGCTGCCCAATCACAGCAATCGCCCTGCCAATATACGCGCCATTGCGGAGATTGTGTGCCAGTTGCGGGGAATTTCACTCGCATCATTAGCCCAACAAACCGAGCAAAATATTCATACTTTATTACACAGGTTGCCCGAATGAAAGCCTTATGTTTGGCACTCTTATTTGTGCCTTATGCTGCCCATGCTGTTGATTTATTTGAACTCGAACGGCTAGAACGCTCATGCCGTTTGCAACAAGAATCTTTGTTAAAAGAACGTCAAGGAACGCCTGCTTGCCAAGAATGGAAACAAGCCAAGCGCACCTATCAACGCCAACAGCGTCTTGCAAAAACGGAACAGCAAAAACAGCAAACTGCCCAACGCCGCGCCGAACAAGCCACACGCAAACGGCAAGCGCGTCCGCAAGCTCTTCCCAATGGGCAGGGCAGCGGCTATCGCTGGAATGGCAACGAAAACCGCTATTGCCAACATAATGCGCAAGCCATTCCAACCGAATGTTATTAACTTGTCCAACCGCCTCCTAAGGCTTGATATAAGCGTATAAGAGTTTGGGCGCGGATTAAACGCGATTGAATCAGGCTTTCGCGTATTTGTTCTTGTTGCAAACGGGCTTCTAGGGCATGGTCAAGCGTTTTATTGCCATAGCGAAACAGTTTTTCTGTATCGCAGCTGTGTTGGGTGGCTTGTTGCAGGGATTGGCTTAAATGGCTTTGTTGCTGTTGCAGAGCAAATTCGGTTTGATAGGCGTTATCCACTTCGCCTAAGGCTTTTAAAATGGCTTGGTCATATTGCAACAAAGCGGTTTGTAAACGCGCATCGGCGGCGGCAATATTGGCTTGTATGCGTCCATTGGTAAAAATCGGCACGCTGATGCCCAAAGACAATAAACTGCTCCAACCTGTTAAATGGCTGTCGCTATTCACTTCAATGCGCCCACTGCCCCCTAAAAAGTTGATGGTAAAACGTGGCAATAAATCGGCTTTTGCGCTGGCAAACTGTGCAGCGCGTGCCTGTACTTGCATGGCTAAAGCCCGAACATCGGGGCGGCGTTCTAACATACCCTGTGGTGTTTGTCCGCTTGGGGCAGCAGGTAAACGTGCCAATACATCGGTTGAACTGCGTGGCAAGATAAAACCTTGTGGCACTTGCCCTGTCAGCACCGCAATATGCCGCACATAAACCGCATATTCCGCTTGTATGGTACTGAGTTTGGCTTGGGCTGCTGTCAGTTGGATTTTCGCTTGATTCACTTCATACGCACTCACCTGCCCTGCTTGGAAACGCCCCTTGAGATATTGCAACATACGTTGCAGCGTGGCAATGGTGTTGCGTGCGCTTTGTTCTCGCGCTTGGGCTGCGCGTGCTTGCATATAGGCTTGGGCAATCTCGCCTGCTATCAGCAGTTGTGCGCCATATCGCTGTTCTTGCACTCCCAACGCTGCATAACGCGCGGCATCGGCATCACTGCGTTTACGTCCAAACACATCGGGTTCCCATGAAGCCGAAATGCCTCCCAACAGCGAATAATGATTGCCAATATCCAATTTGCTGTCGCTTAACGCTGCTGCTGGCGGATAGTGTGCCAATAAA
>JBHADP010000153.1:0-8602 GCA_041855125.1 Neisseria sp.
CAGGAGCAACAGGGGGTGTTTCTGTTGTTGTTTTCTCCACATCAGGAAGCATAGCGTGTTCAGAAGCAGTCATTAGAAGCGAGTCCCTAAACTGATGTGCCAACGGATTTTTTTATCTTGATGACCGTAAGCAATGTCAAATGAAAACGGGGCAACAGGGCTAAACCAACGCACCCCCACACCGCTACCATGTTTCATGGTCATATTTTGAAAACGATCGCTCACATCGCCCATATCATGAAACAGCGCGGCAGAAAAACTTTTGGTAATCGGATATTGATATTCTAAACTGGCAACCGCAATGGCACGGTCTGCCAACACCGCATTGTGAGGGCCGGCTCTGCCAATGCTGTCTAACTCATAACCGCGCACCGTGGTTGCGCCGCCTGTGCGGAACATCAAAGAAGACGGCACATCGGTGCGATTTTTGGAATGAACATAGCCTATTTGCCCTCGCATTACCCATGTGCCAAACTGTTTGTTTTCGGGGGTGAAATAATAGCCTGCGCGGGCATTAAAGCGATACATGGCAGAAGATGACAACAACGCCCCCAGTGTTCCGCCAATTTTGCCATCCAGATAATAGCCATTTTCAGGACGCATTTGCGATTCAATATTTTGCTTTTTCCAAGACGCGGTGAGCATAGTGGCATAACTATGCCCCAATTTCACATTGGCGCTGGGAATGCTCGCACTTTCGCTCACATATTCAATGCCTAAGCGCGATTCAATATTATTGCGGTCGCGCACCATCCACCAACCTGTGGACAAGACTTTTTTCTCTAAATTTTGCACAGTGCTGCGGTTATAGGCGGTGTTGGTTGTCCAATAACGCCCTTTGCTGTTACGCGGTTGGCTGATACCTAAGGCGGCTGTGGTTTCATATTTATCCATATCCATCACCGCCGAGCCCACATAGCCTTTGTTAAACAAATTATAGTAATCATAAGCCACGCGCCCACCAATGCCATATTCTGAATCATAGCGTAAACCCAATTCGGCTTTATGGCGTTTCACTTCGGAAACATGCACTTTAACTGGCACACGGTCGCCCACTAAGCGGTCAAAATCGGCTTGTACCGATGCGCCTGAATAATGGCTGTCTTGTTCTAAGGCTTGTTGATAATCTAATAATTGGTCTAAATCATAGGGTGAGCCTGCTTGAAAACGCGCCAAACCGCGTACCACGCGCTCGGGATAACGCTGTGTGCCTGTGATTTCCAGTTCACCAAAATAAATGGGTTGTTTGCTGTCCACATTAACCGATACATCGGCGGTGCGGGTGTTGGGGTTGATGGTGGCTTGGGTGTGGCTAAATTGGGCAAGCGGGTATTTTTTGCGTTTAACGGCAGACAACACGGATGTTTTACTGCTGCTCCAGTTGTCTTGATTAAACACTTCGCCCACAGGCAATGCCCAGTTTTCCATTGCCGAACGATAATATTTGCCCAAATCGGCATCTTGTAAAATATCGCCTGTGATGGCGACATTCACATTGCTGATGGTGGTTTGTTGATTGGGGGTAACGTGAATGAGGTAGCCTTGCTCGGTGCGTGTGATTTCGGTTTTGGCGTTGAAATAACCTTTGGTTTTCAGCATGGTCAGCACTTGTTCGGGTGCTTCTTCGGCGAGAAAGTCCATTTGCTCGCGGTCAAGCTCTTCTTCTTGTTGCTGGGTAATCAAAGGCAGATGTTCTTCGAGCATCTTTTTTAATTCTTCATTATCCACTTTGATTTCAACAGGATATTTAATCGGCAAGGGTTGGGCTGGGTCTGCTTTTTTGTCGGCAGCCCACACCATCGCCGACCAAGGGGAACACACCAGCAGCAAGATAAGGGAAAAGACAGCTTTCTTCATGGGAAAACAAAGGGGGAAAGTTGAAGCGGGGAGAGAGGGGATTTTAACAGTTTTTCAATCAGGCAAACCAATAATGTTAAAATAGCGGCTTGCTTGTTGATAGACACCGCCATGCTCACCGAACTTGAAAAAAACGCCATTCGCGACCACTACCGCGCCATTGCCGATAATCTGCCCCATTTTCGCCCTCGCGCTGCTCAGCGTGAAATGATTGCTGCCATTGCCCACACCTTTGCCCGCAGTTTGCCTCAACAGGCAGACGAAGAAGCCCCTTCGCGTGAGGGGGAAAGCATAGCTGTGATTGAAGGTCCAACAGGAGTGGGAAAATCGCTGGCATATTTATTGGCAGGCGGCATCATGGCGCAAACACGAGGGAAACGCTTGATTGTGTCGAGTGCCACCATTGCCTTGCAAGAACAATTGGTGCATCGTGATTTACCCTTTGTGATTGAAAAAAGCGGCTTAGAATTGACGTTTGCCTTAGCCAAAGGGCGGGGGCGTTATCTGTGTCCGTATAAACTCTATCAACTCACACAAAGCAACGCACAAAACCAACTGGGCTTTGAAGAATTGCCAACCGTATTGTGGGACAGCAAGCCCAGTGCAGAAGACTTAGCCGTTTTGCGCGAGCTTGCCGACCAATTTGCCGCACGCCAATTCAATGGCGACCGCGACACTTGGCAAGATAATATTGCCGATACTTTATGGCTGAAAGTAACCAACGACCGCCACAGTTGTTTAAAAAACACTTGCCCCAATCGTGCGGAATGCCCCTTTTACTTGGCGCGTGAAGCCTTAGAGAATGTTGATGTGGTGGTGGCGAATCATGACTTATTGTTGGCAGACATTTATATGGGCGGCGGCGTGATTTTGCCTGCCCCTGACAACAGTTTTTATTGCATTGACGAAGCCCATCATTTGCCGAAAAAAGCCTTGAGCCACTTTGCTGCCGAACATTCGCTCAACCAAGCCATGTGGTTGCTAGAACGTTTGCCCAATTTAGTGAATAAAATCGTGGTGCATACCGATAAAAGCGAGTTGGGCAATTTAGCCGATGAAGCTGCCATCAGTTTGCAAGACAGCCTATCTGAATGGCAATTTCATTTAGACAACAGCCCCGAATTGCAAGCGAATGAACACGGTAATCCACCGATTTGGTTGTGGCAAGATGGCATCATTCCTGAAGACTTACATCTATTGGTGAATAATACGGCTGTTGCTGCGCGTGCTTTATTAAACCACTTGCATCATCTCAATGATGCCCTTGTGGCAACACGGCGCGAAAAAGAAGCCGACAGCGCCTTAATCGACCCCATCAGCAGCGAATTGGGTTTAGCCATTGCACGGGTGGAACAAATGGTCGCGGTGTGGGATTTATTGGCAAGCACATCGCGCGAAGGCGAAGCCCCACTTGCCAAATGGATAGAACGGCGTATAGGCGAAAAAGACAAAAACGATTGCGTATTTAATGCCAGCCCGATTAGCAGCGCGGCGCAACTGGCAACGAACTTATGGCGCAAAGCCGCAGGCGCGGTGCTGACTTCTGCCACCTTGCGTTCCTTAGGCAGCTTTGATTTGATATTGCGGCAAACAGGCTTAATTTGGTTGCCGCAAACCACCACGCTTGCCTTGCAAAGCCCATTTGATTTTGCCCAACAAGGCGAGCTTTATCTGCCGCCCATTCTTGCCAATCCCAAAGACAGTGCTGCCCATACCGATGCCGTTATCGAATGGCTGCCCAAACTGATTTCCACCCAAGAAGCCATTGGCACCTTGGTTTTGTTTACTTCACGCAAACAAATGAACGAAGTGTCGATGCGTTTGCCTGATGATTACTTGCCCTATTTATTGGTACAAGGCGACACGCCCAAAGCCGTGTTGTTGGCAAAACATTATCAAGCCATTGCCGAGGGCAAACCCAGCATTATTTTTGGGGTGGACAGCTTTGCTGAAGGCTTGGATTTGCCTGCTGAAGCCTGCGTACAAGTGATTATTGTCAAACTGCCTTTTGCCATGCCCGACCATCCTATTGAGAAAACCCAAAATCGTTGGATAGAACAACGCGGCGGTAATCCCTTTATGGAAGTTACCGTGCCAGAAGCCAGTTTGAAACTGATACAAGCGGTGGGGCGTTTGATACGCACCGAGCAAGACTATGGACGTGTTACCATCTTAGACAATCGCATTCAAACCCAACGCTATGGCAAACAACTGTTAGCCTGTTTGCCACCTTTTAAACGCATTGGTTAAGAGCATTATTAGATTTCAAAATCATACATCCTTGCTGATTTATACACATTGTTTGCGGTTGCCTTGTTGGGTTGTGAACGGAAATGACAATATCTGTAATCAACACAAAATAGCGCCAGAGAACATCAGTATTCTCTGGCGCCACACCATGACAGTTTAATATTGATACGCAGCCAATTTACGTTTAATTTCGGGCAAAGCTGCCAAAGCCGCTTGTTCGCCTAATTTAATGGCGCGTGCCTTTTGGTCAAATCCGCCCACCGCGCCCAATTCCAACACCGCAGGTTTAATCACCACATTTGCCTTGCCCAATTCATTTTGCAACGCAGAATGGCTCATAATATTTAAGGTTTGGTCTAAATACGAGAAAAAGCCTGCCACCGTGTTTTTAGTGGGGCGGGCGGAAATGTCTACCGCAATCACAAAATTCGCGCCTTGTGAACGCGCAGCACTCACAGGCACAGGCTGCGACAAGCCTCCATCCACATATTTACGCCCACCAATCACAGCAGGTTGAAACACATTGGGAATCGAAGCCGAAGCGCGTACTGCTTGTCCTGCATTGCCCGTATTAAATGCCACCGCTTTACCCGTAGAAAAATCCGTTGCCACCGCCGTAAATCGGATAGGGAACTGTTGGATAGGGCGATTGCCCACTTTTTGATTAATATAATTTTGCAACTTATCGCCTTTAATAAAACCACTGGTGGATAAAGTTAAATCCACCAAATCGGTTTTACCCAAAATTTCTGCTTCCAACTCCAAACGGTCGGGCGACATTCCGCTGGCATACAGGCTGCCCACAATCGCGCCTGCGCTGGTTCCTGCCACCACTTTGATGGGAATATTATGCTGTTTCAATACCTTTAAAATGCCAATATGTGCAAAGCCTTTTGATGCACCGCCTCCTAAAGCAATGCCAATCACCGCGCGTGGTTTGGCGGTGGGGCTGTGGGTTTTACTGGGTTGCGTGGTTTCACAAGCAGTTAATGCCAAGGCTGCCAACAGGGGCAACAGCGCACGGCGCGTGAATAACACAGACATGCTTACTCCTTATTCTTGATTCTTGCGTTTGGGAAAAAATTGAATCGGGCTTTCGCCTGCGGGCAACACCTGTTTTTTCACCGCATGACCAAACACCGTTTCTAAAGTCAGCGAAAAATGCCCTGCTGCCAAACGGCGATGGATGGCAGCGCGTGCAGCGGCTTCATCGTCCAACACCAAGGATGACCACACACCCAAAGTTTCCATATCTTGCCAAAAACGCTCTGCGCTGTGGTAATCCAACACCAGCTTAGCCGTATCCATCACAGGGTCGTAAAAACCATGATGAAACAGCATATCACCCAAATCGTGCATATCAAACAACATTGGCGTTTGCACAGCCATGCCTTGTTGAACCAACAGCTCGCGTAATTCGCGCAAACTGTCGCCACCCAAATGGGTAAAAAACAATAAACCATGGGTTCGCAAACATTGCGCCCAGTTTTCAAACACCGCCACAGGCTCAGATGCCGTGATGAAACTCAAATTTGCCCACAACATATCCGCCCACGCAATCGGCAAAGGCTCTGTGAGCGATTGACAACTTTGTGGCACGGTTTTGCCTGTTAATTTAGCGAAAAACCCCGTATGACGTTGGGCGGCTGCTTGGGCTAAAAAATCAGCACGCGGGTCGTATTCGTGAAACTGCGCTTTGGGATAACGTGCAGCAAGATGTTGGCGACTGATGTCATTATCTGCGCCCACCAAAGCAATGTGTTGTGGCACAGCAGTAACAAAGGCGAGCCGTTCATCCATCTGTTCTGCCAAAAGCTGATGAATTTGCCAACGATTGGATTGCTTCATCTGCCCCTACCTCAACGAAATACGCCCACAAAACTTTGCACCACCATCAACACGCCACTAATAAAAGGCGACATGATTTGCCCTAATAAACCAGTCATCAATAAAATCAACAGAATCCATGTGCCATAGGGTTCAATTTTGCGAAACTGCATGGATGCACGGGCAGGCAAAAACGTATCCACAAAGCGTCCACCATCTAATGGCAAAATGGGCAACATATTCAACACAAATAACACCACATTAATGATGACACCATAACGTGCCATTTGCGATAAAGGATATTGAAACGATTCAGGTACGACAGGTGCCAGCGCCAATGCCAAACCCCAAGCAAATGCCATCAGCAAATTCGACAACGGGCCTGCAATCGCCACCATACGCATCCCTTGTCGCATATTGCGAAAATTGCGTGGAATCACCGGCACAGGTTTAGCCCAGCCAAATAAAAATGGCGTAAATAAAAACATCACAAACGGCACAATAATGGTGCCAACTAAATCAATATGTGCCAAAGGATTGAGCGTGAGCCTGCCTAATTGTTCGGCTGTGCGGTCGCCCCAATAACGTGCCGCATAACCATGTGCCGCTTCGTGTACCGTAATCGCCAGTAACACAGGCAACACCGCCAATAAAAACACACCCAAATCAAATTGTTGAAACATGGTTTTCCTTTCCATCCATAAACATGTTCCCTGCCGCATTAACGACAGGGAATCATGATATGGTGTTGTTTGGCAAAATCTAAAGGCAACAGGCTTATTCTACCGTAACCGATTTTGCCAGATTACGCGGTTTATCCACATCTGTGCCACGCGCCAAAGCAGCATGATAAGCCAATAACTGCACCGGAATGGTATGTACGATGGGCGACAATACCCCCACATGGCGCGGTGTCCGAATCACATGCACGCCTGCGCTTTCATTGAAATTGCTGTCTAAATCAGTAAACACAAACAATTCACCCCCCCGCGCACTCACTTCTTGCATATTGGCTTTGACTTTGTCTAATAAACTGTCATTGGGTGCAATCACCACCACTGGCATATTTTCATCTACCAATGCCAAAGGACCATGCTTGAGTTCGCCTGCTGGATAGGCTTCAGCATGAATATAAGTGATTTCTTTCAGCTTTAATGCGCCTTCGAGTGCGATGGGATAATGAATCCCACGTCCTAAGAACAAGGCGCTGTGTTTTTGTGCAAACTTTTGCGACCACGCGGCAATTTGTGGCTCTAAATTCATGGTGTATTGAATGCTACCAGGTAATTGGCGCAATTCTTCTAAATAAGCATTGGCTTGCTCTTCGCTCACCAAGCCGCGCATTTTACCTAAGGTAACCGCCAAGCCAAATAACACCACCAGTTGCGTGGTAAAGGCTTTGGTTGATGCCACCCCAATTTCCGCTCCCGCGCGGGTGTATAACACCAATTCGCTTTCACGCGGCAAAGCCGATTCCATCACATTGCAAATGGATAAGCTGTGTTGATGCCCTAAGGATTGCGCGTATTTTAAGGCTTCCATCGTATCCAATGTTTCGCCTGATTGGGAAATGGTGATAATCAGTTGCTTGGGATTAGCAATCACATCGCGATAACGGTATTCGCTGGCAATTTCCACATCAGTAGGCACTTTGGCAATGCTTTCTAACCAATATTTACTGGTGAGCGCCGAATAATAAGACGTACCACAGGCTAAAATTTTGATGCTATCGATGTCGTTAAACACTTGACGCGCCTGCTCGCCAAAGTTTTCAGGCTCAAACCCACCTTCTAAAAAGACTTCGGCGGTATCGGCAATGGCTTTGGGTTGCTCGTGAATTTCCTTTTGCATAAAGTGGCTGTAAGGGCCTAACTCCAACGAAGCCAACGACAATTCCGACATCCGTATTGGGCGTTCGGCTGCCTGACCGTTTTTATCCACCAGTTTATCAATGCCGTGTACACTCAAAACTGCAATATCGCCATCTTCTAAATAGGCAATACGGCGCGTAAACGCTATCACAGCCGACACATCAGAAGCGATAAAGGTTTCTTCATCGCCCAATGCCACCAATAAGGGACAACCCATACGCGCTACTACCATGTGATGTGGGTTATCTTGCGCGATAACAGCAATGGCATAGGCACCATGGAAATTTTGCGTGGCGGCTTGCACGGCAGCAAATAAATCGCCCCCATTTTGCGTGTATTCGTGTTTCACGCTGTGCGCAATGACTTCGGTGTCGGTTTGCGATTCAAATACATAACCCAAATCTTGCAAACGGCTGCGTTCGGCTTCAAAGTTTTCAATAATGCCATTGTGTACCACCGCAATTAAACCGCCTGAAATATGCGGATGGGCATTGGGTTCGGTAACGCCGCCGTGGGTTGCCCAACGGGTATGCCCAATGCCGATGTGTCCTGCTAAGCCTTTGGCTTTGGCAGCATCTTCCATTAATTGCACACGCCCCACACGGCGTACACGTTTGATTTTGTCTTCTACTTGTACTGCAATCCCTGATGAGTCATAACCTCGATATTCTAGGCGTTTTAAGCCATCGGTTAAAAAATCCACTACATTGTGATGGGCGCGAATGGCGCCAACGATACCGCACATAATTGTTCCTTAGTATCTATGAGGAAAAACCACATTGTTAACGGTTTAACAA